>NZ_JBVHUE010000011.1:192888-235997 GCF_055565515.1 Streptomyces sp. NPDC028419
CGCCACCCCCCCCCCCCCCCCCCCCCCCCCCCCCCCCCCCCCCCCCCCTCCCCTGCCCCTCCCCCCCCCCCCCCCCCCCCCCCCCCCCCCCCCCCACCGGGCGGTTCAGCGCGGGATCAGCCGCCCAGCTCCTGGTGACGGGCGGTCAGGGCGGTCGCGCCCTGCTCCGTCAGCGAGCCGAACAGGCGCAGGCGGGAGAAGCCGCCGTCCGGGAAGATGTCGATGCGGACGTGGCTGCCGACCGCCGGGGCGTCCAGCACGAACCGGTGGTTCGTGTCGGGCTGCAGGCGGGTGCGCGGCAGGAACTCCTGCCACTCGCCCTCCTCGCCGGACTTGATGGAGAGCGAGGCCCAGCCGGCCGAGTTGCCCTTGAGGTAGGCGGTGTCGATCTCGACCGCGCGGATCTCGGACTCGGCGACGAGCTGGTAGCGGATCCAGTCGTTGCCGTTGTCGCGGCGACGGGCGGTCTCCCAGCCGTCGTCCATCTTGCGGGAGCGGCCCGGGGCGATGGTGTTGGTCGGCGGGGAGTAGAAGCGGTTGGACGCGTCCTGCACCGAACCGCCGTTCTCCAGCGCGACCACGTCGAAGGAGCCGAGCGCGGCGAGCCACCGCGGGTCCGGGACGACCTCGCCGTAGACGCGCAGGCGGGCCACGCCGCCGTCGGGGTGCTGGTTGAGGCGCAGGTGCGTGAAGCGCTGCTCGGCGGTGACCTCGAAGCCGTTGGCCGCGTGGCCGCCGACGGCGGTGCGCGGTACGAGGGTCGTCCACTTCACGTCGTCGCCGAGGAGCTCCTCGGGGGTCGGGGCGCCCGCCACCGAAGTGCCCTCGACGGAGACCGCCTGCGGCATGTTGCCGCGGAAGTGCGCGGTGTCGACGACGATGCCGCGGATCACGCCGGGGGCACCGAGGCGGATCAGCGCGAAGTCGTGGTCCTCGGGGGTCGGCCAGGGCTGCTCGGCGGAGATGCCGCGGCGACGGCGGGTCTCCCAGCCGTCCATGACCTTGCCCTTGTGGCCGAAGTGCTCGGGGTCGAAGTGGGCGGCCTCCTCGATGAGCAGGTTCTCCCGCTCGGCGAAGAACTCGTCGTTGGCGAAGGTGACGCCGGCGCCCAGGGTCCGGGCGGCGAGGTTCGCGTACTGGGTGAACGGGAAGTCCGCGGTGCGGTAGTCCGCGTAGGGGTCGCCGCCGCCGTACGGGTTCGCGTTGCCGGTGAAGGAGGCCAAAGGAGTTGAGCTCTGCGCCGTCACAGTCAGTTCTGCCTTTCGAGGAGTCGGCCGGTGGGCTCGTTCGGGGTGCCGTGGTCGGCGATCTGCGTACCGCGCAGCCAGGTGGACTTCACGACGCCGTGCAGGGTCCTGCCCGCGTACGCCGTGACCCGGTTGCGGTGGTGCAGGTGGGCCGGATCCACGGTGAAGGTCTCTTCGGGGGCCAGGACGGCGAAGTCGGCGTCGCGGCCGACCTCGATCGCGCCCTTGTCCGCCAGGCCCGCCAGCTTCGCCGGAGCGGCGGACATCCAGCGCACGACGTCCTCCAGGGAGTGCCCGCGCTCGCGCGCCGCGGTCCAGATCGCCGGGAGGCCCAACTGGAGGGAGGAGATGCCGCCCCAGGCGGTGGCGAAGTCGTTCGTCTTCAGGTCCGCCGTGGAGGGCGAGTGGTCGGAGACGATGCAGTCGATGGTGCCGTCGGCGAGCGCCTCCCACAGGAGGTCCTGGTTCGCGGCCTCGCGGATGGGCGGGCAGCACTTGAACTCGCTCGCGCCGTCCGGCACTTCCTCGGCCGTGAGGGTGAGGTAGTGCGGGCAGGACTCCACCGTGATGCGCACGCCCTCGGCCTTGGCGGCGGCGATCAGCGGCAGCGCGTCGGAGGAGGACAGGTGCAGCACGTGGACCCGCGCGTCCAACCGCTTGGCCTGGGCGATCAGGTTCTGGATCGCGGTGTTCTCGGAGTCCCGCGGGCGGGAGGCGAGGAAGTCGGCGTACTTGGGGCCGGGCACCTGCGGCGCGGACTCCAGGTGGTGGGGGTCCTCGGCGTGCACGATCATCAGGCCGCCGAAGCCGCTGATCTCGGCCAGGGAGGTGGCCAGCTGCTCCTGGTCGAGCTCGGGGAACTCGTCCACGCCGGAGGGCGACAGGAAGCACTTGAAGCCGTAGACCCCGGCGTCGTGCAGGGGGTGCAGGTCCTTGACGTTGTCGGGCAGCGCGCCGCCCCAGAAGCCGATGTCCACGTGCGCCTTGGCCCGGGCGACCTCCTGCTTGACGCGCAGGTTGTCGACCGAGGTGGTCGGCGGGAGGGAGTTGAGCGGCATGTCCAGGATGGTGGTGATGCCACCGGCCGCGGCGGCGCGGGTGGCCGTCCAGAAGCCTTCCCACTCCGTGCGGCCCGGGTCGTTCACATGGACGTGGGTGTCGACCAGGCCGGGGAGCAGGACGTCGTCCCCGAAGTCCTCCAGCCGGGCGCCGGCCGGCACCTCGGCCGCGTACGGCAGTACGGCCGTGATCTTCCCGGCGGCGACGGCGACCGAGGCGGCACGCGTCCCCTCGGGGGTGATGACGCGCGTCGAGCGCAGTACCAGTTCCACGACGTCGGCGGACACCGGAACCTCCCCATCTACTTCCACAGAGCGAAATTCAACGTTCTGTTGACGGAGTCTTCACGCCGATGCGGGGCCAGTCAAGAGCCCCCGGACGGACCACTGACACACCTCCATCGCAATTGGATGTTTCCACAGGATGGAATTAAGATTTCGCTCTACAGAATGTAGCTACCACCACCGGGGCTCCGGCGGAGGTCCCCGCAAGGCTGTCCGCCACCGGACAAACCGCCTCTGACCGGCAGGGACGGCCTGGCCCCGGCACTAGGGCCGGTGCCGACCGCCGGGTAGGCTGCTGCCTTGCCTGCCAGCACCGAAAGGACCGCGCCGTGCCGACGTCCAGCGCCAGCACCACCGACGCTTCCGCCAAGAGCCCTGCCGCCAGCGGTGGCGTCCAGTCCCTTGAGCGCGCCTTTGATCTGCTCGAACGCATGGCCGATGCCGGTGGTGAGGTCGGGCTGAGCGAGCTGTCCGCCGCCAGCGGCCTGCCGCTGCCCACCATCCATCGCCTCATGCGCACCCTCGTGGCGTGCGGCTACGTCCGGCAGCAGCCCAACCGACGGTACTCCCTCGGTCCCCGCCTGATCCGCCTGGGCGAGTCCGCGTCGCGGCTGCTGGGCACCTGGGCCCGCCCCTACCTGGCCCGCCTGGTCGAGGAGACCGGCGAGACGGCGAACATGGCCCTGCTCGACGGGGACGAGATCGTCTACGTCGCCCAGGTGCCCTCGAAGCACTCCATGCGCATGTTCACCGAGGTCGGCCGCCGGGTGCTGCCGCACTCCACCGGCGTGGGCAAGGCGCTCCTCGCGTACACCCCCGCCGACGAGGTACGGGCCCTGCTGGCCCGCACCGGCATGCCGGCCGCGACCGAGAAGACCATCACCACCCCCGAGGGCTTCCTCGCGGCGCTGGAGCAGGTACGCGAGGTCGGTTACGCCGTCGACGACAACGAGCAGGAGATAGGGGTCCGCTGCCTCGCCGTCTCGGTGCCCAACTCGCCGACGGCCGCCGCGATCTCCATCTCGGGCCCGGCCGGCCGGGTCACCGAGGCCCTGACCGACTCGATCGTGCCGATCCTCCAGGGGATCGCGGCCGAGCTGTCGGTGGCGCTCGCCACGCAGAACCCCGCGCAGTAGGTCCCGCTACGACGACGCCCACGACGGCCCCGGTCCCCTCCGCGCGGAGGGGACCGGGGCCGTCGTCGTGGGGGGCGGGGTGGACCGGGCCGCGGGTCAGGCCGCGGGGACCACCGGGGCGGTCTCCGTCAGGCGGCCGTCGTTCATCGTCACCGTGCGGTCCATCCGCTCCAGGTGCGCGTGGTCGTGCGTGACGAGGACGGTCGCCGTCGCGCGCTCCCGGGTGAGGGTGACCAGCAGGTCGAGAACGGCCGCGCCGCGCTCGTGGTCCAGGGCGCTGGTCGGCTCGTCGACGAGCAGCACCGCGGGCTCGTTCATCAGGGCCCGGGCGATGTTGACGCGCTGGCGCTGGCCGCCGGAGAGCTGGTGCGGGCGCTTGTCGGCCTTGTCGGACAGGCCGACCGCCGCCAGCAGCTCCAGGGCCCGGCGGCGCACCTGCCGGGCGGGCCGACCCGAGAGGTGGGCCATCACCTGGAGCTGTTCGGCGGCGGTCAGCGAGGCCAGCAGGTTCGGCTGCTGGAAGACGATCCCGATCCGCTCGCGGCGCAGCCGCGCCTTGTCGGCGGCGCCGAGCGTCGCGGTGTCCTCCCCGGCCACCACGACCCTGCCGGAGTCCGGGGTGACCAGGGTGGCCGCCACCGCGAGCAGGCTGGACTTGCCGGAACCGGAGGGGCCGACCACCGCCGTCAGGGTGCCCGCGGGAACCTCCAGGTCCACCGCGTCGAGGGCGGTGAGCCGGGTGTCGCCGTCCGGGTAGGTGAGCGTGACGTCGTGCACGAGCAGGGTCATCGGGCGCTCCCGAGAGCGGTCAGCGGGTCGACGGCGGTGATCCGCCGGATGGACAGGGCCGCCCCGACCACGCCCAGCGCGATCATGACGGCGGCGGGCACCAGGACGGTGGCGGTGTCGAGGACGAAGGGCACCGCGCCACCGCTGATCAGCGCGCCGAAGCCGGCGGCGAGCCCGCTGCCGAGGCCGGTGCCGACGGCGAGCATGACGACGGCCTGGCCGAGCGCGTCCTTCAGCAGGTACGGCGTGGACGCGCCCAGGGCCTTGAGGACGGCGATGTCCCCGCTGCGCTGGATCGTCCAGACCGTGAAGAAGGCTCCTATGACGAGGGCCGAGATGGCGAAGAGGAATCCGCGCATCAGCTGGAGCGAGCCGTTCTCGGCCTGGTAGGAGCCGATGGCACCGAGTGCCTCGTCGATGGTCCGGCTCTTGCTGGCGGAGGCCTTGTCACCGGCCGCCCAGTCCACGTTCCCCCCGCCGTCGAGGGCGACGACCGTGGCGAGCGTGTCGAGGGAGGTGCCGGGGCTGCCGATGCGCTGCCAGTCGCCGAGGTCCATCCAGACGACCGGGGTGTGGCTGTAGGAGGCGGTCCCCGAGACGGCGCCGACGGCGAGCTCCAGGGAGCCGATCTTGAGCTTGGAACCGGCGCGCAGGCCGCCGAGCTCCTTGGCGGCCTTCTCGCTCAGGACCACCCGGCCCTGGCCGAGGGCGTCGGCCCCGGCGCCCCCCTTCGGGGCGAGCCGGCCGGTCGGCTCGACGCCGAAGACCGAGACGGCGGCCGTGCGCTCGCCCGAGAGCGCGTTGGTGGTGCGGATGCCGAGCGGGTCGGCGGCCCGCACGCCGGGCTGCGCCCGCCAGGCCGTCCAGGCGCTCTCGGGGAGCTGGGAACTGGTGAAGGACACCTTCTGGTCACCGGCGGGCGCGGCGAAGGCGAGACGGGTGGCGGGCAGGCCGGTGATGGCCGAGATGTTCTCCCGGGCCAGTCCGGAGGTGAGCCCCGACAGCAGGCCCACGAGCAGCGTGATCAGCACCACGACCGCACCCATCAGGGCGAAGCGGCCTCTGGCGAACCGTAGATCTCTCCATGCGACGAACATGCTTCCCACCTTGGTGTTCCGCGTGGACACAAGGCATCGCGCCACGGTAGCGATCCTCGTATCGAAGGGCGGAAGGAGACATCAAACTTTTGGTTGACCGGGGCCGGGCGGCGGCGACCTACGCTGGTCAGGCCATGGAATCCGCCCGTACCACCCGCCGTTCGCGGCCCGCGCGGCCCGCCGCCGGCGCCCCGCCCGCCGCCACCGGCCGCGCGCTGACCCCCGTCTCGCGGGTGCTGCGCCTGTGCCTGCACGCCCTGCTGTTCGGGCTGCTCGCCCTGGCCGCGGGGCGCGCCGTGACCGATTCCGCGCCCGGCGCGGGGTGGGTGGTCGCCGCCTGCGCGCTGCTGGCCGTCGTCTACGTCGCCGGGGTACGGGCGCCCGTCGTGCACCGCTCGCCCGGCGCCGGGGCGCTCTGGCTCGCCGGGCTCGGCGCGGCCTGGGCGGGGCTGCTCGTGGTCTCCCCCGACGGGCTCTGGATCGCCTTCCCGCTGTACTTCCTCGAACTGCACCTGCTGCGGCTGCGCTGGGGGGTCGCGGCCGTCGCGCTGACCGCGTGCGCGGCGATCGCGGGCTTCCTGGGCCACAGCAGCACGGTGAGCCCGGGGGCCTTCCTGGGGCCGCTGATCGGGGGCGGCGTGGCGGTGGCGACCGTACTCGGCTACCAGGCGCTGTACCGGGAGAGCGAGCGCCGCCGCGAGCTGATCGAGGAGCTGATCACCACCCGGGCCGAACTGGCCGCGGCCGAGCGCGGCGCGGGCATCCTGGCCGAGCGCGAACGCCTGGCCCGGGAGATCCACGACACCCTCGCCCAGGGCCTGTCCTCCATCCAGCTGCTGCTCCGCGCGGCGGAGCGCTCCCTCGGCGAGGGCCCGCCCCCGGCGGGGCCGGCCGAGGACGGGGGCCGGGAGGCGGGCCGGGACGCTGGCGGGGACGCGGTCCGGGACGCGGGCGGGGAGGCGGACGGCCGGGCGGCGGCGCTCGGGCACATCGCCCGGGCCCGGGAGGCCGCGCAGGACAATCTGGCGGAGGCCCGGCGGTTCGTCCGGGCGCTGAGCCCGCCCGACCTGGAACACGGGTCGCTCGCCGCGGCCCTGGAGCGGCTGTGCGTCGGCGCCCCGGGGGTGCGGGCCCGGTTCTCGCTGAGCGGGAGCCCGGCGGAGCTGCCGACCCCGTACGAGGTGGCCCTGTTGCGCATCGCCCAGTCCGCGCTGGCCAATGTGGTCCGGCACGCGGGCGCCGGCCGCGCGGAGATCACCCTCACCTTCATGGACGCCTCGGTGACGCTGGACATCGTCGACGACGGCCGGGGCTTCGACCCCGCCGCCGGCCGCTCCGGGGACGGCGACCGCGGCGCGGGCGCCGACGGCGGCGGCTTCGGGCTCCCCGCGATGCGCTCGCGCGCCGAGACCCTGGGCGGCACCTTCACCGTGGAGTCCGCGCCGGGCCAGGGCACCGCCGTGGCCGTCACCCTGCCCCTTCCCGTGGAGGCCCCCCGATGACCATCCGGCTGCTGCTCGCCGACGACCACCCTGTGGTGCGGGCCGGGCTGCGCGCGGTCCTGGACACCGAGCCCGGTTTCGCGGTCGTCGCGGAGGCCGCGACCGCCGAGCGGGCCGTGGAACTGGCCGCTTCGGAGCCGGTGGACGTGGTGCTGATGGACCTCCAGTTCGGCGCCGGGATGCACGGTTCCGAGGCCACGGCCCTGATCACGGCCCGGCCGGGCGGCCCGCGGGTGCTGGTCCTGACGACGTACGACACCGATGCGGACATCCTGGCCGCGGTCGAGGCGGGCGCCTGCGGCTACCTCCTCAAGGACGCGCCGCCGGAGGAACTGGCCTCGGGCGTGCGCACGGCCGCCGCGGGCCAGTCGGCGCTGGCGCCCGCCGTGGCGCTGCGCCTGATGGACCGGATGCGGACCCCGGCCGAGGCGCTGACCAAGCGGGAGCTGGAGGTGCTCCAGCTGGTCGCCGACGGGCTGTCGAACCAGCAGATCTCGAAGAAGCTGTTCCTCAGCCAGGCGACGGTGAAGTCCCACCTGGTGCACATCTACGCCAAGCTCGGCGTGGATTCGCGCACCTCGGCGGTGGCGGCGGCGAGCGCCCGCCGGCTGATCCGCACGCCCTGACCCGGGCGGCGGGCGGCGGGCGGCGGCTCAGGCCACCCAGTGCGGGCGCTCGACCGCGGGGGCCAGCGGGACCCCGTCGTGCAGGGCCGTGGCCAGGCGGCGCACGGCCTCGTCGAGCCGGTCGGCGGGGAGCGTGTAGGGGATGCGCAGCCGGTGTTCGAAGGTCCCCGGGTCCACGCCGAAACGGGCGCCGCGGCCGATGTGGACCCCGCCGGCCCGGGCCCGTTCGGCGAGGGCGGAGCTGACCGGTTCGCCGAGGTCCACCCAGAGCGAGAGCCCGCCGGGCGGCAGCTGCCAGCTCCACTCCGGGGCGTGCCGCTGCAGCGAGGCGACCAGCGCGGCGCGCTGGTCGCGCAGCCGCGCGAGCCGCTCGGGCAGCGACCGGTCCAGGCCGTCCAGCAGGGGCAGCGCGACGAGCTGGTCGAGCACGGAGCCGGTCATGTCGGCGCAGACGCGTACGGCCGTCAGCTCGGCGATCAGCTTGGCGCTGGCCCGGATCCAGCCGACCCGGAGCCCGCCCCAGTGCGTCTTGCTGAGCGAGCCGATGGTGATCACGTGGTCGGCGCCGCCGCGCGGGGCGAGCGAGGCCAGCGGCCGCGGCGCCGGCACGTCGAGGGCGATGTCGGCGATGGTCTCGTCGACGACCAGCCAGGTGCCGGTGCGCCGGGTGGCGCTGAGCAGCCGCAGCCGCTGCTCCTCGGGCATCAGCGCCCCGGTGGGGTTCTGGAAGTCCGGGATGACGTAGGCCAGGCGCGGCACGGTCTGGCGCAGGGTGGACTCGGCGATCTCCATGTCCCACCCGGCGTCGGAGACGGCGATCGAGGCCGTGCGCAGACCGGCGCGGCGCAGCGCGTCGAGGGCGTTGGCATAGGTCGGGTTCTCGGTGACCACCCGGTCCCCGGCCCGGCACAACAGGCTGGTGACCAGCGCGAAGGCCTGCTGGGCGCCCGAGGTCACCAGGATCTGTTCGGGTCGGGTCGCGAGGCCCCGGTGGCTGAAGCGGTCGGCGACGGCCGCGCGCAGGTCGGGCAGGCCGAAGGGGTGGTAGCCGGGGTTGCGGGCCAGGGCGGGCAGCCGGGGCGCGGCCCAGGCCAGGGCGTCCGCGAGGCTGCCGTCCGGTGCGCCCATCGCGGCGATGGCCAGGTCGATGCCGGGGTCGCCGTCGGCGCTGTAGCCGCCCCCGCCGAGCAGGGCGTGCGCGCCGACCGGTTGGTGCCCCTCGGGCAGTTCGGTCCAGGTGCCGGAGCCGCGGCGGCTGCGCACGTACCCGCTCTCGCGCAGCAGGTCGTAGGCGCTGGAGACGGTGGCACGGCTGGCGGCGAGGGCCTCGGCCAGGTCGCGTTCGGCGGGCAGGCGCACGTGCAGGGCGATCCGGCCGTCGAGGATCAGGGTGCGGACGGCGTCGGCGAGGCCCCGGTAGCCGGGGCGGGCGCGGACGTCCGCGGGGAGCAGGCCGGCGAGCTGGCGGCTGCCGATGGCCCTGTCCGCCGTGTGGACCACTCGCTCGTTCGCCATGCCAACCTCCCCTGATTGGCTCTGCCTGCCAGGCCAATCGAGGTCCAGACTCTCGGTATTGGCCCCTGATTGGCAAGGACGTACCGAAAATGCTGACCGACCGTGACGAACGCGCGCTGCTCCTGGCCGCCGAGGACCGGATCTCGACCCCCCTGCGGCTCCGGGCCGCGCTGGCCGCCGTACGCGCCCTCCCGCGCTCGATCCGCCGCGGCGCGGGGAGAGAATCGGAGGCATGTCAGACACCTCCGTCACGCCGGCCGTACCGGCTCACCCCGGCCCTTCGCCCCTCGCCTCCCCCCTCGTCGACTCCGCAGGCCCGGTGATCGCGGGCCTGCTGCTCGCGGCGGGCGGCGGGCGGCGGCTCGGCGGGCGCCCCAAGGCCCTGCTGCCCCACCACGGCCGACCGCTGGTCGAGAACGCCGTACGGGTGCTGCGCGAGGCGGGCTGCGCCCCGGTGCACGTGGTGCTGGGCGCCGCCGCGGACGAGGTCCGCGAGCGGGCCGATCTGAGCGGCTGCGTGGTGGTCGACAACCCCGACTGGGCCGAGGGCATGGGCTCCTCGCTGCGGGTCGGGCTGGCCTCGCTGGCCGGTGCGGACGCGGTCGCGGCCCTGGTTTCCTTGGTGGACCAGCCCGGCATCGGCGCGGTCGCGGTGGCCCGGGTGCGGGCGGCGTACCGCTCCCCCGCGAGCCTGGTCGCGGCGGCGTACGCGGGCGAGCGCGGCCACCCGGTGCTCTTCGGGGCGGACCGGTGGGCGGACATCGCGGCGACGGCGACGGGTGACAAGGGCGCCCGGGTGCACCTGTCGCGACACGCCGACGAACTGGTTCTCGTGGAGTGCGCGGACGTGGCCGAGGCCTTCGACATCGACACGCCCCCCGACCTGGCACGTCTGGGTTGAGCGGGGCGTGACCGTGGTGGCACCGAGGGCCACCGGAGATCGGAATCTGTCGACCCGGAGAATCTCGACATCAACAAACCATTGAACTTCCACCATGAGGAAATTACTATCCACTGGTCAGAAGCGCCCTGAACCACAGACGGCGCCCGCGACCGTTTCACGGAACTCTCTCCAGTCCGCGGCACTGCGTGCCGCATGCGCGAGCATTCCCCCGCGGCCGCCAGGCACCGCCGCTGAAGGAGTGACAGTTATGTCCGCACCAGCGCCGTCCCCGCTGGCCATCGTCGACGCCGAGGTCCTGCCCCGGCAGGACGAGGTCCTCACCGAAGCGGCCCTCGCCTTCGTGGCCGAGCTGCACCGGCGGTTCACGCCCCGCCGTGACGAGCTGCTCGCCCGCCGCGCCGACCGGCGCGCCGAGATCGCCCGCACCTCCAGCCTCGACTTCCTCCCGGAGACCGCGGGGATCCGCGAGGGCGACTGGAAGGTCGCGCCGGCCCCGGCCGCGCTCAACGACCGCCGCGTGGAGATCACCGGTCCCACCGACCGGAAGATGACCATCAACGCCCTGAACTCGGGCGCCAAGGTCTGGCTCGCGGACTTCGAGGACGCCTCGGCTCCCACCTGGGAGAACGTCGTCACCGGCCAGCTCAACCTGATCGACGCCTACGAGCGGAAGATCGACTTCACCGACGCCCGCACGGGCAAGTCGTACGCCCTGAAGCCCGCGGAGCAGCTCGCGACGGTCGTCATGCGCCCCCGCGGCTGGCACCTCCAGGAGCGCCACCTCCAGATCGACGGCCGTCCGATTCCCGGCGCCCTCGTGGACTTCGGCCTCTACTTCTTCCACAACGCCCAGCGGCTGATCGACCTCGGCAAGGGCCCCTTCTTCTACCTTCCGAAGACCGAGTCCCACCTGGAGGCGCGCCTCTGGAACGAGATCTTCGTCTTCGCGCAGGACTACGTCGGCATCCCGCAGGGCACGGTCCGCGCGACCGTCCTCATCGAGACGATCACCGCCGCGTACGAGATGGAGGAGATCCTCTACGAGCTGCGCGACCACGCGGCCGGCCTGAACGCGGGCCGCTGGGACTACCTCTTCTCGATCGTGAAGAACTTCCGCGACGGCGGCGGCAAGTTCGTCCTGCCGGACCGCAACGCGGTGACGATGACCGCCCCGTTCATGCGGGCGTACACCGAGCTGCTCGTGCGCACCTGCCACAAGCGCGGCGCGCACGCCATCGGCGGCATGGCCGCCTTCATCCCGTCCCGCAAGGACGCCGAGGTCAACAAGGTCGCCTTCGAGAAGGTCAAGGCCGACAAGGACCGCGAGGCGGGCGACGGCTTCGACGGCTCCTGGGTCGCCCACCCCGACCTGGTGCCGATCGCGATGGCCTCCTTCGACGCGGTGCTCGGCGAGAAGCCGAACCAGAAGGACCGGCTGCGCGAGGACGTCTCGGTCGCTCCCGGCGAACTGATCGCGATCGACTCCCTGGACGCGAAGCCGACGTACGAGGGCCTGCGCAACGCGGTCCAGGTCGGCATCCGCTACATCGAGGCGTGGCTGCGCGGCCTGGGCGCCGTCGGCATCTTCGGCCTGATGGAGGACGCCGCCACCGCCGAGATCTCGCGCTCGCAGATCTGGCAGTGGATCAACGCGGGCGTCGTCTTCGAGAACGGCGCCCTGGCCACCGCGGACCTGGCCCGCGAGGTCGCGGCCGCCGAACTCGCCGCGATCCGCGCCGAGGTCGGCGAGGAAGCCTTCGGAGGAGGCAAGTGGCAGCAGGCCCACGACCTGCTCCTCCAGGTCTCCCTCGACGCCGACTACGCGGACTTCCTCACCCTCCCCGCATACGACCAACTCCAGGGCTGACCCACCCGGCCTTCGACTGAACTCGCACAGCAGCCGAAGCCCCCGTGGCCACGAAGGTCCGGCCCGGTACCACCAGGTACCGGGCCGGACCTTCGTCGTCGACACCGCCCGCCCGGACGTTCTCGATGCGCGACCGCAGCGCCGGCCGTGTGGAAGACGCGGTGCCCGCGGCTGCAGCGCAGCAGTCGATTCATCACCGCAAACGCGGAGCGCCTGCCCCCGGAAGCTCCGGCTCCGGGGGCGCGCCCACTTCCGCCGACCGAACGAATGGTCGGGCGTTACCTCATCGTAATGTGCGGCTACCTAGCGGTAACAACGTGTGGCGTGTCACCTTTCCGGTTGCCACCGGCCGGCGGTACCCCCACTTACGCAGCCATACACCGGAGTTGTTCCCGACTTCGGCGTGGCCGACCGCAGGAGTTCCGCAGTGATCGGATTCCGCACCGTCAGCAAGAATCGGACCGGACGTCGTGTGCGACGACTCGCCGGGGCCTCGCTCGTCCTTCCGCTGGCCGTCAGCGCGTTGTTGGCCGGTGGAGCCGGTACCTCCGCCGCCAGCGCCGGGGCCGGGCCCACCGCCGTGGTGTCCATGGGCGACAGTTACATCTCCGGCGAGGCCGGGCGCTGGAAGGGCAACAGCCTGACCAACAGCGGCAGTCGGACCGGCACCGACCGCGCCTGGATCAGCGGCAGCAGCTACGACCCGGCGAAGGTATACGGCGCCACCGCGGGCGGGTGCGACCGTTCGGACTCGGCCGAGGTCCGCAGCGCGGGGCCGATCGCCGACGTGGCGATCAACCTGGCCTGTTCGGGGGCGGTCACGGACAACGTGTTCCGCGCCTCCAACGGCGGCGTGCCCTTCAAGGGCGAGGCCCCGCAGGCCGATCAGCTCGCCGGGGTGGCCCGGGCCAACGACGTCAAGGTCATCGCGCTGTCCGTGGGCGGCAACGACCTCGGCTTCGCCGACATCATCAAGGAGTGCGCGTACGACTTCGTGCTCTGGGGCTCCTACTGCTACGACGACCAACAGCAGGTGGTCGACGGGCAGATGGACGCGGTCATGGCGAAGGTCGGCAAGTCCGTCGACGAGATCCGCGCGGTGATGCGCACCGCCGGGTACGCGGACACCTCGTACCGGATCGTGCTCCAGTCCTACCCGTCGCCGATCCCGCGCGGCGCCGAGAACCGCTACACCCAGAGCGACTGGAGCCGGCTCAACACGGGCGGCTGTCCCTTCTGGAACAAGGACTCCGACTGGGCGCGCGACTCGCTCGTGCCGCAGATCGCGAACCGGCTGAAGGCCGTCGCCGCCTCCAAGGGCGCCCAGTTCCTCGACCTGCGGGACATGATGCAGGGTCGTGAGGTCTGCGCCAAGGCGAGCAAGCAGGTGAGCACGGCGGCGCCGGCTTCGGCGAAGACGAGCGAGTGGGCGCGCTGGATCGACAGCAGCGAGACCCAGGGTCCGATCCAGGAGGACATGCACCCGAACTACTTCGGGCAGCTGGCCGCCGGGCGCTGCCTCTCGCTGGTCTCCGCGCAGCCCGCGAGCGGCAACTTCGGCTGCCGCAACACCGCCGGCGGCGACCAGAGCGGGATGTACCTGACCCCGGCCAACTAGGGCGTCGGCCGGCGCGGGACAGGTGGGCGAGTGCGCAGACGTCCAGTTCGGTCTTCATGAGGGTCCCCCGGTCCCCGTGTGCACGCGGGGACCGGGTCCGCGTCGGGCATACGGCGGCGCGCACGCCACACCCGCAGTGGGTGGCGTGCGCGCCGCCGTACGTCCGTCAATGCGCCGGGACCGCTTCCGGGGCGGTGGCGTGCGCCGCGCCCTTCTTGTTGCCCAGGTGGTTGAAGGCCAGGTTGAGCGCGATCGCCACCACGCAGCCCGTGCTGATACCGGAGTCGAGGACGACCAACAGGTCCTTCGGGAAGGCGTGGTAGAAGGTCGGGGCCGCGATCGGGATCAGGCCGATCCCGAGGGAGGCGGCGACGATCAGGGCGTTCTCGCCCTTCTCCATGGCCGCGCCCGCCAGGGTCTGGATGCCGCTGGCCGCGACCGAGCCGAAGAGGACGATGCCCGCGCCGCCGAGCACCGGCAGCGGGACCAGGGCGATGACGGACGCCGCCATCGGGCACAGGCCCAGCAGGATCAGGATGCCGCCGCCCGCCGCGACGACGAAGCGGCTGCGCACCTTGGTCATGGCGACCAGCCCGATGTTCTGGGCGAAGGCGCTGCACATGAAGCCGTTGAAGAGCGGGCTGATGGCGCTGCCGAGGGTGTCGGCGCGCAGTCCGCCCTCGATGGTCCGCGCGTCCGCGGGGCGGCCCACGATCTTGCCCAGGGCCAGGATGTCGGCGGTGGACTCGGTCATGCAGACCAGCATGACGATGCACATCGAGATGATGGCGGCGACCTGGAACTGCGGGGCCCCGAAGTGGAACGGGGAGGGGAAGCCGACCAGGTCGGCGTTCTTGATGGGGGCGAAGTCGGTCATGCCGAGCGGGATCGCGATCAGCGTGCCGACGACCAGGCCGAGCAGGATGGCGATCTGCTGGAGGAAGCCGCGCAGGAACTTGCGCATCAGCAGGACGATCACGAGGGTGACCGCGGCCATCCCGATGTTCTCCATCGAGCCGTAGTCGGTGGCGGTGCGGTTGCCGCCCTGGGACCAGTTGAAGGCCACGGGGAGCAGGGAGACACCGATGAGGGTGATGACCGTACCCGTGACGACCGGCGGGAAGAAGCGGACCAGCTTGCCGAAGTAGGGGGCGGCGAAGAAGCCCAGCAGACCGGCGACCATGATCGCGCCGAATATGACGGGTATGGCGTCGGCGCCCTCGCCCTTGCCGATCGCGATCATCGGGGTCACACCGGCGAAGGAGACGCCGTTGACGAAGGGGAGTTTGGCGCCGATCTTCCAGAATCCGAGGGTCTGGAGGAGGGTGGCGAGTCCTGCGGTGAAGAGCGAGGCGCCCATCAGGAAGGCCGTCTCGGTCGGGGAGAGCCCGACGGCCGGACCGACGATCATCGGCGGGGCGACCACGCCGGCGTACATGGCGGCCACGTGCTGGAGACCGCTCGTGAACATCTTCAGCGGAGGCAGGGTCTCGTCGACCGGGTGCTTCTCCTCCGCTACTGCGACTGCGTCTACTGCGACTGCGTCTTTGCGAAACCTGGGCATTGCGGCCACGGCTTCCTCCGGTCGGTTAAACACGTCGGCAGGGACGTGGGTGTCTTGGAGGTGGTGCGAAAGCTGTGCGAGTCGAGCCGGTGAACCTGTGTTGAGTTGTGGGGGGGTGGGGTGGCGGAGGGCTGGAGGTGCCGTGGCAGTGGCGCGGGGTGCGCGCGGTGGGGAGAGCGGAGCGAGTGGCACGAGTCACCGACCCCGGGGGCGCCGAAAGAACGCGGCACCACCCGGGAGCGGCTGCCGCGGACCCCGCTCGGGTCCGCGGCGACCGGTCGGGGGCCGTCCCCCCCGACCGGACTCCGTGGGATCAGGCCTGCGCGGAGATCCGCGCGAGGCGCTGCGCCTCTTCACGGGTGGACACCGCGATGGCGTCCTCGTCCGCGAAGAGCAGTCGGTTGTTCTCGACGATCTGCTTGCCGTTGACGAACGAAGCCGTCACCGGGGCCGCGGCGCCGAAGACCAGCGCGGTGACCGGGTCGGCGATCGAGGAGTGCAGGAAGGTGCTGAGGTTCCACATCACCAGGTCGGCGCACTTGCCGACCTCCAGCGAACCGATGTTGTCGGCGCGGCCGAGGACCTGGGCGCCACCGTAGGTGCCCAGGCGCAGGGCCTGGCGCGCGTTGAGGGCGCGCTCGCGGTGAACGGTGTTCAGGCGGTTGATGAGGAGCGCGTTGCGCAGCTCGGTGTGCAGCTCGCCCGACTCGTTGGAGGCGGTGCCGTCCACGCCGAGGCCGACCGGAACACCGGCGGCGAGCATGTCCGGGACGCGGGCGATGCCCGCGGCCAGGCGCGCGTTGGAGGACGGGCAGTGCGCCACGCCGGTCTTGGTACGGGCGAAGGCGGCGATGTCGGAGTCGTTCATGTGGACGCTGTGCGCCATCCACACGTCCTCGCCGAGCCAGCCGGTCGACTCGAAGTAGTCGGTCGGGCCCATGCCGAACAGTTCCTTGCAGAACTGCTCTTCCTCGACGGTCTCCGAGCCGTGCGTGTGCATGCGCACGCCCAGGCGGCGGGCCAGCTCGGCGCCCTGCTTCAGCAGCTCGGTGGAGACCGAGAAGGGGGAGCAGGGGGCGACGGCGACCTGGGTCATCGCGTCGAAGGAGGCGTCGTGGTGCTTCTTCACGGTCGCCTCGGTGTCGGCGAGCGCGCCTTCGAGGGTCTCGACCGCGTGGTCCGGCGGCAGTCCGCCGTCCTTCTCGCTACGGTCCATCGAACCGCGGGCGAGGGTGAAGCGGACGCCCATCTCGGACGCGGCGCGGATGATCGAGCCGGAGAGGTCGCCGGAGCCCTTGGGGAACACGTAGTGGTGGTCCATGGCGGTGGTGACGCCGCCCTTGGCCATCGCGGCGAGGGAGCCCTGCGCGGCCGTGTACGTCATCTGCTCGTCGATGCGCGCCCAGGTCGGGTACAGCGCGACGAGCCAGTTGAAGAGGTTGTGGTCGGTGGCCAGACCACGCGTGATCCACTGGTAGAAGTGGTGGTGCGTGTTGACCAGACCGGGGGTCACGAGGTGCCCGGTGCCGTCGATCCGACGGACGACGTTCTCGAGGTTCTCGGGGGCCTTGCCCGCGCCGATGGACTCGATCTTGTTGCCGGCGACGACGACGTGGCCCGAGGCGTACTCGGTGTCCTTCGCGTCGACGGTCGCAATCGCACAGTTCTCGATGACGATGCGCTCTACCGCGCCGTCAATGGCTGCCGATGCTGCCATGGGACTTCCTCGTGCTTTCAGTGGCGGTACGGGCACGGCAAAGCCCAGGGTTTTGAGTGCCGGAGCCGGGGGCCTTGACAGCTGACAGTACTGCCGCCCCGTGTGTTGCGTCCGGGTGCCGATTCAGGAAGTTGAAGGGTGTCGCGCGGTCCCGGGGCCACTGCGGAGCCCCGGGACGCGCGTGCCGCGTCAGAGGTTGGTCATGTCCACGGGGATGCGGGCGTCGACGCCGTCCCGGAGGACCGTCGCCTCGATGAGCCCGTACGGGCGGTCCGCGGCGAAGTAGACCTCGTTGTCGTTCTTGAGGCCGAAGGGCTCCAGGTCGACGAGGAAGTGGTGCTTGTTCGGGAGCGAGAAGCGGACCTCGTCGATCTCCGAACGGTGGTTGATGATGCGCGAACCCATCTGGTAGAGGGTCTGCTGCAGCGACAGGGAGTAGGTCTCCGCGAAGGCCTGCAGCATGTGCTTGCGGGCCTCGGCGTAGGACTTCTCCCAGTTGGGCATCCGCTGCTCGTCGTCCGACCAGTTGAAGCGCCAGCGGGCGGATACCTGGGTCGCCAGGATCCGGTCGTAGGCTTCCTTGAGGGTCGTGTACTTGTCCTTCACGTAACCCCAGAACTCGGAGTTCGTGGAGTTCATGACGGTCAGGTCCTTGAGGCCGGAGATGACCTCCCAGTTCTGACCGTCGTACGTGATCTGGGTGACCCGGGTCTCCTGGCCCTCACGGACGAAGGAGTGGTTCACCTCGTCGGAGCCGATGAACTTCGAGTTGGCGTCCGAGGTGGCGATCCGGCTCCAGGAGTACTCCTCGATCCGGATCCGGGCCTTCTTGATCGGCTCCTGGCTGTTCACGAACCAGCGCGCCAGGTGGATGCCGAACTGCTCGGCGGACTCGATGCCGTACTCCTTGGCGAACGCGTACACCGTGTTCTTGGTGGTGTCCGTCGGAAGCACGTTGGCGTTGGAGCCGGAGTAGTGGACGTCGTCCATGTCGCCGGAGAGGGCGACCGAGACGTTCAGGTCCTTGATGTGGTGGGTGTCGCCGTCCCGCGTGATCTTGACGACGCGGTTCTCTGCTTTGCCGTACTGGTTCTGGCCCAGAATCGTGGCCATGACTAGCTCCCTCGGTAAACGGAGTAGCCGAACGGGTTGAGCAGCAGCGGTACGTGATAGTGCTCGCCCGGGTTGACCGCGAACGTGATGGTCACCTCGGGGAAGAACGCACCGCTGTCCCTTACGCGGGGGGCGTCCTGCTGCGCCTCGGCTTGCTTCTTTGCGAAGTACGTCTCGGTCTCGAAATCGAGGCGTACGTGGGTGGTGCCCTCCGGCAGAGCCGGCAGGTCCTTGCAGCGGCCGTCCGCGTCGGTGGCGGAGCCGCCCAGGGCGGTCCAGGCGCCGTCGAGGCCCGTACGGGCCGACAGGGCGATGGCCACGCCCTCGGCGGGGCGGCCGATGCTCGTGTCCAGGATGTGCGTGGACACGGAAGCGGTGGTGTCGGTGCTCATGCGCTCTCTTCCTCGGCGAGTCGGGTCAGGCGGATCCGGTTGATCTTCACCAGTTCGCCGCGGGCGATCTCTCGCTCCTGCTCCGGCGAGTTGGCGATCCGGGTCTTGACCGCGTCCCGCATGAACTCACCGGTCGCACCGGTGGCGCAGATGAGGAAGACGTGTCCGAACTTCTCCTGGTAGGCCAGGTTCAGTTCGAGCAGCTCGGTCTTCAGCTCTTCGGAAGCTCCGGCCATCCCCCGCTGTTCGCGGGCGGAGGTCGGGTCACCAGGCTTCGGCCGGCCGATCGGCGCGTGTCCCCCCATCGCCTCGCCCAGGTCCTCCGCGGTCAGCTCCGCCATGGCGGACTCGTTGGCCGAGAAGAGGGCGTCGACGGTGGCGAAGGGGCGCTGGGCGAGCATCTTGCTCCCCCAGGCCGAGCTGGCGCACACCTCGTGCAGCTCAGCCGTGGCCGCGCTGTCGTCCAAGGTGTTGATCCGGGTGAGACCCGGGGTCGGACTCGAAGTCACGGTAGGCCTCCGTGGCCTTGTTGCTTAACGGGCTGGGCATAGCTAACGCCCTCGACAACACGGCGTCAACACTTTGTTGAAACTTCCCGTACACAAAAGCCGCCGCCCGGGTGAATAGGGCGGCGGCTCGTCACCGTCGGTCAAACGACGTTCACTCCGGGGTCGGCTTGCCGGCCCCTTTGGGAGGGTTCGACTCCCTGTTCAAGTAGTTGTAGACGGTGAAGCGGCTGACCCCGAGGGCGCTCGCGACCGTCTCCACGCCGTGCCGGACCGAGAAGGCGCCGCGCGCCTCCAGTATCCGCACGACGTCCTGCTTGGTCTTGCGGTCCAGCTGCGCCAACGGTACGCCGTGCCGGCGCTCCAGCGCCGACAGGATGTGGTCCAGCGAGTCGGACAGCTGCGGGAGCCGCACGGCGAGCAGGTCCTGCCCCTCCCAGGCGAGCACGACGTCGTCCGGCTGGGCCAGGGCGGGGTCCATCAGCTCGCCGCCCATCGCGTCCACCAGCGGCTTGACCGCGGCGACGAAGGGGTGGTCGCGGGGTTCGGTCACGACGTTCCCTCCCCGATGACATTGACCTGGAGGGACACCCGGGTGGCCCCGGCGCCGAGCGCGTCGCGCAGCAGCGCGGTGACCGCGTCGAGCACGGCGTCCGACTCCCCCTCGGCGGTGTTGCCGAAGGGACCGACGTCCATCGCGTCCAGGTGCGCCCGCCGCATGACCTCGCGAGCGGCCACGGCATGGGCAGGAGCCTCTTCGAGGTCGAAGGGCTCGGTCGTGAACTCCACTCTCAATCGCACGCGGTCAAGCTACCCCGCACTCGGGATTTTTCGGGAGTCCGCACTTGACAGCCACGCGAACCTCGATGCAGTCTTCCATCAAGCAGAAAACAACTTCCGCAATACGGAAGGAGCGCACACCCCTCATGGGATACACGGACCAGCGCTTCGATGTGAACCTCTCGATCCTCTTCACGGAACTCCCGCTCCTGGAGCGTCCCGCGGCTGCCGCCGCGGCCGGCTTCACCGCGGTCGAGCTGTGGTGGCCCTGGATCGAAACCCCCACTCCCGCCCAGTCGGAGCTGGACGCCCTCAAGAAGGCTCTTGAGGACGCCGGCACCCAGCTGGTGGGCCTGAACTTCTACGCCGGCCAGCTGCCCGGGCCGGACCGCGGTGCGGTGTCCGTGCCGGGCGAGGAGTCGGACCGCTTCAACGCCAACATCAACGTGGCGGCGGACTTCGCCGCCTCGGTCGGCTGCAAGGCCCTGAACGCCCTCTACGGCAACCGCGTCGAGGGTGTGGACCCGGCGGTCCAGGACGAGCTGGCCCTGGAGAACCTGGTCGTGGCCGCCCGCGCCGCCGACCGGGTCGGAGCGATCCTCCTGATCGAGACGCTCAACAAGCCGGAGTCGCCGCTCTACCCGCTGGTGAGCGCCCCCGCCGGCATCGAGGTGGTGGACAAGGTGAACGAGGCCACCGGCCTCGGCAACGCCAAGTTCCTGCTCGACCTGTACCACCTGGCGATGAACGATGAGGACCTCTCCGAGGTCATCGAAAAGTACGCCGCCAAGACCGGGCACGTCCAGATCGCGGACAAGCCGGGACGCGGCGCCCCCGGCACCGGTGAGCTCCCCCTGGAGGAGCTCCTGGACCAGCTGAAGAAGGCCGGATACGAGGGCTACGTAGGCCTCGAGTACAAGGCCGCCGACGCCGCCGCCTCCTTCGCATGGCTGCCCGCCGAGGCCCGCGCCGCGCGATAGGCGGACAAAGTCCGGGCGATCAGCCAGGCACGCCACACACTTTTCGTACAAAGCATTAAGAGAAGGACCCTCATCATGAGCAACCTCCCCAAGCTCGCCTGGATCGGCCTCGGAATCATGGGCTCCCCCATGGCCGAGAACCTCCTGAAGGCCGGTTACTCGGTCACCGGCTTCACGCTGGAGCAGGACAAGCTGGACCGCCTGGCCGCCGCCGGTGGCAACGCCGCCGGCTCGATCGCCGAGGCCGTCAAGGACGCCGACGTCATCATCACGATGGTGCCCGCCTCCCCGCAGGTCGAGGCCATCTCCTACGGCCCGAACGGCATCCTGGAGAACGCCAAGTCCGGCGCGCTGATCATCGACATGTCGTCGATCACCCCGCAGACCTCGGTCGACCTGGCGAAGAACGCTGCCGAGAAGGGCATCCGCGTCATCGACGCGCCCGTCTCCGGCGGCGAGGCCGGCGCCATCGAGGCCGTACTGTCGATCATGGTCGGCGGCGAGCAGGCCGACTTCGACGAGGCTCTCCCGGTGCTGGAGGCCCTCGGCAAGACCATCGTGCTCTGCGGGCCGCACGGCTCCGGCCAGACGGTCAAGGCCGCGAACCAGCTCATCGTCGCGGTGAACATCCAGGCGTGCGCCGAGGCCGTCGTCTTCCTCGAGAAGTCCGGCGTGAACCTCCAGGCCGCCCTGGACGTCCTCAACGGCGGTCTGGCCGGCTCCACGGTCCTGACCCGCAAGAAGGACAACTTCCTGAACCGCGACTTCAAGCCCGGTTTCCGGATCGACCTGCACCACAAGGACATGGGCATCGTCACCGACGCCGCCCGCAACGTCGGTGCGGCCCTCCCGGTCGGCGCGGTCGTCGCCCAGCTGGTCGCCTCGCTGCGCGCCCAGGGTGACGGCGGCCTGGACCACTCCGCGCTGCTGCGCGCGGTCGAGCGCCTCTCCGGCGCCGAGATCTGAGCCCGCGGCCCGCACGCCGGGCCGCCGCTCCCTCCCCTTCGGGGGACCTGAGTTTCCGGATGGTGCCGGTGCTGACACCTGTCCTGTCGCGCCCAAGCGCCGGCACCGTCCGGATCACCTCTCCTTCAGCCTTTCTCCATCTTTCTTCAACAAACTGTTGACGTTGGGTTCGAGCCGAAATTAGGCTCGCTCCGCATGCCGGAAGACTCTTTCCGCCAGCAGTTACCCGTACGGAAGGTCACCATGTCGAAGCGCACGCTGACGACCGAGTCCGGCGCCCCGGTCGCCGACAACCAGAACTCCGCCACCGCCGGCGTCGGTGGCCCGCTCCTGATTCAGGACCAGCAGCTCCTTGAGAAGCTCGCCCGCTTCAACCGCGAGCGCATCCCGGAGCGCGTGGTGCACGCCCGCGGCAGCGCCGCGTACGGCCACTTCGAGGTGACGGACGACGTCACCGCGTACACCAGCGCCGCGTTCCTGAACACGGTCGGCAAGAAGACCGAGACCTTCCTGCGGTTCTCCACCGTGGCCGACTCGCTCGGCGGCGCGGACGCCGTGCGCGACCCCCGCGGTTTCGCCCTGAAGTTCTACACCGAAGAGGGCAACTACGACCTCGTCGGCAACAACACCCCGGTGTTCTTCATCAAGGACCCGATCAAGTTCCCCGACTTCATCCACTCCCAGAAGCGCGACCCCTTCACGGGCAAGCAGGAGCCGGACAACGTCTGGGACTTCTGGGCGCACGCCCCCGAGGCGACGCACCAGATCACCTGGCTGATGGGTGACCGCGGCATCCCGGCGTCCTACCGCCACATGAACGGATACGGCTCCCACACCTACCAGTGGACCAACGCCCAGGGCGAGTCCTTCTTCGTCAAGTACCACTTCAAGACGAACCAGGGCATCCGCTGCCTCTCGGCCGAGCAGGCCGCCGAGCTCGTCGGCTCCGACGCGAACTCGCACCAGACCGACCTGCTCCAGGCGATCGAGCGCGGCGTGAACCCGAGCTGGACCCTCTACGTCCAGATCATGCCGGCCGCCGAGGCCGCGGACTACCGCTTCAACCCCTTCGACCTCACCAAGGTGTGGCCGCACAGCGACTACCCGCTGCAGCGGGTGGGCCGCCTGGTCCTCGACCGCAACCCGGACAACGTCTTCGCCGAGGTCGAGCAGTCGGCGTTCTCCCCGAACAACTTCGTCCCGGGCATCACCGCCTCGCCGGACAAGATGCTCCAGGGTCGCCTCTTCGCCTACGCCGACGCCCAGCGCTACCGCCTCGGTGTGAACCACACCCTGATCCCGGTCAACGCTCCGAAGGCGACCAAGGCCGACAACTACGGCCGCGACGGCGTCATGGCGCTGCGCAACGGCTCGCGCCACGACAAGAACTACGAGCCCAACTCGTACCAGGGTCCGGCCGAGACCGGTCTGGCGCTCGGCGCTCCGCTCGCGGTCAGCGGCTACACGGGCACGCACGAGGCCCCGGCCCACACCAAGGACGACGACTTCTTCCAGGCCGGTGAGCTCTACCGGCTGATGTCCGAGGACGCCAAGCAGCGTCTGGTGGCGAACATCGCCGGTGGCCTCTCGCAGGTCACCCTGGAGGACGTCATCGAGAAGAACCTGGCTCACTTCCACGCCGCGGACGCCGACTACGGCAAGCGCGTCGAGGAGGCCGTTCGCGCCCTGCGCGAAGGCTGAAGGGCCCACAGGCTGCGTCCGGGATTTGACGGGAGGTCAGATTCCGGATGCTGAGCCCGCACCGCGAACCCGGATGAGGGGTGGTACGCGGTGAGGGCAGGACGAGGACCGCGGTGGTGTCGAGCCAGTGCGGTGGTAAAGGCCCAGCGGCTTGTCTCTTGACCTGAGGGAGACGAAGCCAAGGTGTCCTGTCGCCACCACCGCGGTCCCAGCCACTCCTCTCCTTCTCCTTATATATAGGGGGCCACGCACAGAGCCCTCTGTGGACCACGGAGAACGAGTGGGACGAGTGGGACCACCTCCCCCACAGACCCCGCCCGGCGGGTGCGAACGGCCCCTTCCCGACGCCGTCCTCGCACGCTGCGCGGCTTCGGCCCGGCTGCGCCGGACTCCGCCCGTCGGAGTCACAACAGCCCCACAGACCCCGCCCGGCGGGTGCGAACGTCCTGTCGCGCCAGCCTCGCCCCGTCGGGCGGTAACAGACCAGAGCGCCGAGTCACGGACGGTCCCGTGACTCGGCGCTTTGTCGTGTCCGCCGCGGCCGGTACGGGCGGTCAGCCGGTACGGGCGGTGAGCTGGCCGTGCGGCTCCGGGCGCCGGGTCATGCCGTGAGGTCCTTCGGGATCTGCTGCGTGATGCAGTGGACGCCGCCACCGCCGTACGCGAGCACCGGGGCCGGTACGCCGACCACCTTGCGGCCGGGCAGGGCCCCGGCGATGACGGCGAGGGCCGCCTCGTCCGCCGCCGTGCCGCCGACCGGGACCACGCAGCCGCCGTTGGCCAGGTAGAAGTTGAGGTAGCAGACCTCGACCGGGGCGCCGTCCACCTCGCCGTAGACGGTCTGGGGGACCTTGACGATCTCCAGGGCGCGGCCGCGGGCGTCCGTACTGGCCTCCAGGACGGCGAGGTTGGCGCGCATCCGGGCGTAGTCGGGGTGCGCCGGGTCCTCCGGGAGGAAGACGACGACCCGCGCGGGCGCGGCGAAGGCGGCGACGCCGTCGACGTGTCCGTCGGTCTCGGTGTCCTCCAGGCCCCCGTAGGGCAGCCAGATCACCTTCTCGACGCCGAGCCGGCGCCCCAGCTCGTCCTCGATCTCGGTGCGGCTCATCCGCGGGTTGCGGTTGGGGTGCAGCAGGCACTGCTCGGTGGTGATCAGGGTGCCCTCGCCGTCCACGGTGAAGGCGCCGCCCTCCAGAATCATCGAGGAGTGCACGCGCGGGATGCCGAGGCGGTCCAGCAGCAGCGCCGACAGCTTGTCGTCGGCGGCCCAGGGGTGGTGCTTCTCGCCCCACGCGTTGAACCTGAAGTCGACGCCGACGCGGGCGCCGTGCTCGTCGTAGGCGAAGATCGGGGCGGAGTCGCGGAGCCAGGAGTCGTCGATGGGCAGCTCGGTGACCTCGATGCCGGGGTCGTCGCCGCAGAAGGCGCGGGCCTCCTCGGCGCGGCCGGGCGCGGCGATCATGATGACCGGCTCGAAGGCGGCGATGGCGCGGGCCACGGCGGCGTACTCGTGCTTGGCGGGCTCGAAGGCGGGGCCCCACAGGGACGGACGGGTCGGCCAGGCCATCAGGCAGGCTTCGTGCTCGGCCCACTCGGCGGGCATGCGCGGGTTCATCGGAGTACTCCCTCGGTACGGCGGGCCCCGACCCTCCATGACTGACTAAATTTTCAGTCAGAACGATTCGCCTGAAAGGCGGGTCAGGAAGGCCGGTGAGGGCTATCGTGATACCTGACTGAAAGGTCAGTCAAGGGGTTACCGACCGGAAGGTGCGATCCGCGTGGCAGATCGTCAAGTGCTGATCCTCGAAGCAGCGGTACGGGTCATCGCGCGCAGCGGTGTCCGGGGCCTGCGCGTCGAGGAGCTGGCGGCCGAGGCCGACGTCTCGACCGCGCTGATCTACTACCACTTCAAGGACCGCGCGGGCCTGATCCGGCGCACCCTCGACTTCATCAGCGCCCGCGCCACCGGTTACACCGACGAGGCGCACAGCAGCGCGCGGGACCCCCGCGCCCTCCTCCTCCAGCTCCTGCTCGGCGAGCTCCAGAACACCCCCCGGGTGCGCGAGAACAGCATCGCGTGGGGCGAGCTGCGGGCCAGTGCCATCTTCGACGACGACCTGCGCGAGACCCTGGCCCGATCCACGCGCACCTGGTGCCGCGACACCGCCGACTCGGTCGCCGATGCCCAGGCGGCCGGACTCGCCGATCTGCGGGTCGACCCGCAGGACGTCGCGGAGCGGCTCACGGCGCTGGTGGAGGGCTTGAGCGAGCGCTGGCTGAGCGGCTCGCTGACGGTCGAGCGGGCCCGCGCCCTGCTCTCCGGCGCGGTGGACGCGGAACTGGGACCGCGTCCGGCCGAGCCCTTCTAGAAGCGACGCGCAGCGGCCCCCGACCCTCCGGGGGGAGGGGCGGGGGCCGCTGCGCGGTGCTGGACCAGCCTGGTGGAACTAGGCGGAGATCGGGCGGATCGCGGTCGGGGCGTGACCCGGCTCGGTCGCGAGCTCTTCGAACTCGGTGACGTCGCTCATGTCGACCGTCTTGCTCATCGAGATGTTGGTGATGCGCTCCAGGATGGCCTCGACGACGACCGGAACGCTGTACTCGGCGGCCAGCTTCTTGGCCTCCTCAAGGGCGGCACCCAGCTCGTTCGGGTCCGTGACGCGGATGGCCTTGCAGCCGAGACCCTCGACGACCTTGACGTGGTCGACGCCGTAGACGCCCAGCTCGGGGGCGTTGATGTTCTCGAATTCGAGGTTGACCTCGAAGTTAATGCCGAGACCACCCTGCGCCTGACGGATCAGGCCCAGGTAGGCGTTGTTCACCAGGACGTGGACGTACGGGATCTTGTGCTGCGCACCGACGGCCAGCTCCTCCAGCATGAACTGGAAGTCGTAGTCGCCGGACAGGGCGACGACGGGGGTCTGCGGGTCGGCGGTGGCGACGCCCAGGGCGGCCGGGATGGTCCAGCCGAGCGGGCCGGCCTGGCCGCAGTTGATCCAGTGGCGCGGCTTGAAGACGTGCAGCATCTGCGCACCGGCGATCTGGGACAGACCGATGGTGGTGACGTAGCGGGTCTCCGGGCCGAAGGCCTTGTTCATCTCCTCGTAGACGCGCTGCGGCTTCATGGGGATGTTGTCGAAGTGCGTACGACGCTGCAGCGAGCCCTTGCGCTCCAGGTGCGAGGCGACCCAGGCGCTGTAGTCGGGCAGCTTGCCCTCGGCCTTGAGCTCCTTGGCGACCTCGATGAAGGTCGTCAGCGCGGCCTTGGCGTCGGAGACGATGCCCAGGTCCGGGGCGAAGATCTTGCCGATCTGGGTGGGCTCGATGTCGACGTGGACGAACGTGCGGTCGCCGCGGTAGGCGTCCAGGTTGTAACCGGTGTGGCGGTTGGCCCAGCGGTTGCCGATGCCCAGGACGAAGTCCGACTCCAGGAACGTCGCGTTGCCGTAGCGGTGCGAGGTCTGGACGCCGACCATGCCGGCGGCCAGCTCGTGGTCGTCCGGGATGGTGCCCCAGCCCATGAGGGTGGAGATGACCGGGACGCCGACCAGCTCGGCGAACTCGACCAGCAGGTCGCAGGCGTCGGCGTTGATGATGCCGCCACCGGCGACGATCAGCGGGCGCTCGGACTCCAGCAGGAGCGAGATGGCCTTCTCGGCCTGCTTGCGGGTCACGGCCGGCTTGTGGACGGCCAGCGGCTCGTACAGGTCGGGGTCGAACTCGATCTCGGTCAGCTGGACGTCGATCGGGAGGTCGATGAGGACCGGGCCCGGACGGCCGGAGCGCATCAGGTAGAAGGCCTCCTGGAAGACGCCGGGGACCTGCGCGGCCTCCAGGACGGTGGTGGCCTTCTTGGTGACCGGCTTGGCGATCGACGCGATGTCGACGGCCTGGAAGTCTTCCTTGTGGAGCTTGGCCACCGGGGCCTGACCGGTGATGCACAGGATCGGGATCGAGTCCGCGATGGCCGAGTACAGGCCGGTGATCATGTCGGTGCCGGCGGGGCCGGACGTACCGATGCAGACACCGATGTTGCCCGGGGTCGTGCGGGTGTAGCCCTCGGCCATGTGCGAGGCGCCCTCGACGTGGCGGGCGAGGGTGTGGGCGATGCCGCCCACGTTCTTGAGCTCGCGGTAGAACGGGTTGATCGCAGCGCCGGGCACGCCGAACGCTTGCGAAACGCCCTCGCGCTTGAGGATCTCCACTGCAGCGGCGGCGGCTGTCATACGAGGCATCGAGTTCTCCTGCGGGTCTGACGGTCAGGCTTTTCCGTAATCCGGAAGTTTTGTTCTGCTATACGGAACAAGCTAAGCGGCGGCTTCCCGCACGTCAAGGCGGTGGGGAACCCCGGAAAGCACCAAAAGCCACGATCTTCTCGGTGAGTTGCACTAATGACCGGGTCCACGGGCACCGCGGTGGTGGAGCATGGACCCACCCGCGGGGGCGCACGGCGACGGAGGGGACACACGGCCATGGCGGAATCGGTACCGGTGCGCTGCCCGGGGTGCCTGCGCGAGAACGGCTACACCGCCCCCGCCTTCCCGTGCGCCTGCGGCAGCCCGGTCACGCCCCCGCTGGACCGGTCGGCGGCGCTCCGGCCGCTGACCCGGCGCACCTGGTCGCAGACCTGGGTCGCGGTGCGGTGCGGGGCCTGCGGGCGGGTGGGCGAGTGGCCGCACCCCGAGGTGGGCTGCGGGTCGTGCGGGACGGTGTGCCGGGTGCCGGTGCACCCGGTGGATCCGGTGGGTCCGGCGGAGCCGCGGGCCGCGCACCTGCCACTGCCGCCGCCGACCGTGCCCGTGCCCGCGCCGCGGCCCGCCTTCCGGCCGGTGACCATCCGTACGGCCCGGGACGCGGTGTCGACGGCCGCCCTGTACCTGCGCTGGCTGGGCTTCACGGACGTGCGCCAGCCCGACGGGCCGGCGGTGCCCGCCGCGGCGGTGGACCTGCGGGCGCCCGGACTGGTCGCCCAGGTGGATCCGACGACGGCGCCGACCGGGCTGCGCGCGGTGGAGTGCGTCTGGCTGAACGGCCTGACCGCGTCCTCGTCCTGCGCCTACTTCTCGCTGGCCGGGTACACGCCGCAAGCGCGGGAGCGCGCGGACGACCTGGGCATACCGCTCTTCGTGATGGACCTGACCGGAATGCCCCAGCCGGTCAACGACCCGGCGGACGAACTGGCGGGGCCGGGGCCCCGGGCCTGAGCCCGGCGGGACCCCCAGTCCGGGCGGAAGACGGGGCGGAACGCGGACCACGGGCGGAACACCTCGTTCGCGCGCGTTGTTGCTCCGTCTGTCAGTCCTGCCCTTCCAAGGAGAGCGCCTTGAGCCTGTACGACATCCCCCTGAACACCCTGTCCGACGAGCCCACCAGCCTCGCGGCGCACAAGGGCAAGGCGATCCTGCTGGTGAACACCGCCTCCCAGTGCGGGCTGACCCCGCAGTACTCGGGACTGGCCCGCCTCCAGTCCACGTACGCCGAGAAGGGCTTCACGGTCATCGGTGTGCCGTGCAACCAGTTCGGCGGCCAGGAGCCCGGCACGGCGGACGACATCCAGACGTTCTGCGCCACCGGTTTCGGCGTCACCTTCCCCATGCTGGAGAAGTCCGAGGTCAACGGTGAGAACCGGCACCCGCTGTACACGGAACTGGTGAAGACCGCCGACGCCGAGGGCGAGGCGGGCGACATCCAGTGGAACTTCGAGAAGTTCCTGATCTCCCCCGAGGGCGAGGTCGTCGGCCGCTTCCGTCCGCGCACGGAGCCGGAGGCCCCCGAGGTCCTCGCCGCCATCGAGGCGCTGCTCCCCGCCTGACCCGCGGCCGACGGCCCGGCCGGGTCCGTCCCGGCCGGGCCGGGGCCCACGGGCGGGGGTCGCGCGGGGCGCCGTAACCGGCTGAAACCCGCCCCTTCCCGGGCAGGACGGTCGTAGCCTCGCGCCATGACCACTCCTTTGCAGACCCCCGACAGCGACGGCGCGGCCTACGCGCTCCGGGCCGCCCGGCCCGAGGACACCGAGGCCATCGAGGCGCTCGACGGGTCCTTCACCACCGCGAGCGTCTTCCGGGTGGCCGTCACCGCCGACGGCTTCGCGCTGCGCGAGGTACCGGTGGATCCGCCCCTGACCAAGGTCTTCCCCGAGGACGACGGCAGCGGCGGCGCGGACGGGGAGGGGGACGGGGAGGACGGCGCGGAGGACGGCGACCACACCGTCGTGGCCGTCGACGCCGACGGCGGGCTCGCCGGCTTCGTCACCGTCTCCTACAACCCGTGGAACCGCCGGCTGACCATCGAGGACATCGAGGTCGCCCCGGAGCACCGCGGCCGGGGCGTGGGCCGGGCCCTGATGGGGCGCGCGCGGGACGTCGCGCGCGAGCGCGGCGCCGGGCACGTCTGGCTGGAGGTCACCAACGTCAACGCCCCGGCCGTGCACGCCTACCGTCGGATGGGCTTCGCCTTCTGCGGTCTGGACACCACCCTCTACCAGGGCACCGAGTCGGAGGGCGAGCACGCGCTCTACATGAGCGCTCCCTGCCCCTGAGCCGCGAGCAGCCGGTGGACCCCGGGGGCGGCGCCGTCGCCCGGCGCCACCTCGACGGTCAGCAGCCAGGCGGCGGCGTCCGGGCCGGCGGCCGGCGCGTACCACTCGACGCGCGCGTCGAGCAGGCGGTCGCCGGCCCCGAGGCGCTGTGCGTACCACTGCCGGAACTCCGCGCTGCGCCACACCGCCAGCGGTACGGAGCGCTCCGCGCCGGCCCGCTCCTCCCCCGGGCCGGCGACGCGCAGGGCCGCGGCGGCGGCGCCCCCGAGGGTCCGTTCCACCGGGACGCCCAGCGCCCCGGCGAAGTGCAGCAGGTACGCCATGCGCTCGGCCTGCGGCGGCGCGCCGAGCACGGCGCGGCCGGAGCCGGACCAGGCGCCCCACTTGATGTTCGAGACCAGGCCGGGCAGCCGCTCCATGTCACGGGGGATCCAGAAGAGGATCGCGTCCGAGCGGCGCATGGCCTCCTCCTCCCAGGCGATCTGGTCCGCGTACGGGGGGTAGCCGCCGCCGGGTGCCGGCTCGGGCAGGAAGACCGCCAGCCTGCCGGTGCCCGCCCACGCGGCCCGCAGCGCGGCCACGGCGTCCGGGCGCCAGGAGGGCTCGGCGGGGTCGACGGGGGTGGGGCCGCACAGGTACACGGCCGCGGCCCAGGAGGCGGGCGCCTCCTGACCGACGTACACGACGTCGACGACGGGCGCGGCGGCGGAAGGGGTGGGAGCGGGTGCGGTGGCGGGGGCCGTTTCAGTGGACACGGGCTGCTCCGGGGTCGGTCGGGGTCGGGGTGGCGAGGAAGTCCAGCAGGAGGGCGTTGAAGGCGGCGGGCCGTTCCAGGAAGCCGAGGTGGCCGGTGTCGGGCAGCTCCGTCCAGCGGGCGCCGGGGATCGCCCCCGCCACCTCCCGGCCCAGCGGTGCGGGCGCCAGCAGGTCGTCGGCGAAGCCCACGACCCGCACCGGTGCGGTGATCCGGGCGTAGTCGGCCAGCCGGTCGCGGTCCGGCGCGGCCGGGCCGTGGGCGCTCGCCGCACCGGTCAGCGCGGCCATTTCGAACAGGTCGAGCCATTCCTCGACCGCGCCCGCGTCGGCCAGGGTCCGCGGCGAGAGGTTCTGTCCGAGGCGGACGAAGGCCTCGTACGCGGGCGGCAGCCGGCCCCCGCCCGCGTCGGCGAGGGCGGCTTCGGCGCGCGCCATCGCCCGACCGACCGGGTCGGGCCGCCCCCGGGTCGCGGCGAGCAGCGCGCCACTGGCCAGCCCCGGCTCCTCCAGGAGCAGCTCCTGGACGGCGAGGGCGCCGAGGGAGTGGCCGACCAGGGGGCAGGGCGGCAGGGCGAGGAAGGTCACCAGCTCGCTCACCGCGCGGGCCAGTGCGACCGGGCCGGTCGCCCCGGGCGGGTTGTCGAAGGTCACCACCCGATGGCCGGCCGCGGTCAGCGCGGGCACCTGGTGGTGCTCCCAGATCCGCCCGCCGCCGCCCGCCCCGGCGACCAGCACCACCGGTGCGTCCCCGCCGCCGGCCGGGGAGTGGAGGGTGTACGCCGCTCCCCCGGGCGTGCGGCCCGTCGTACGGTCCGCCGTGCGGTCCGGCTCCGCGCCGGCCGGCCCGGTCACGGCGCCATCCTGGTCAGCGCCGTGCGCACCCAGGCGGGGCGGTCGGTGTCCAGGCCGCGCAGGGCCACGTGCACCCACAGGAACGAGGCGCGCGCCAGGACGTGCGCCCGCAGGCCGGCGCGGACCTCGCCGCCCGCCGCCCGGTAGGCGTCCAGGAGGTGGTCGAGGACCTCGGTCCCGCCCGCGTAGAGCATGTCGACGAAGTCGGCCGCCGGGTCGCCCACGGCGGCGTTGGCCCAGTCCAGCAGCCCGGACAGGACCGGCGGGCCGGCCGGTGGGCAGACCACGAGGGTGTGCCCGGGGTGCACGTCACCGTGGACGAGCGTCAGCCGGCGCGGCCACAGGTCGTCGTCGTCGAGCCAGGTCTCCCAGCGCCGGATCCCCCGGGCGGGGAGCGGGAGTTCGGCCCGGGCCCGGGCGAGCCGGGCCGCGATCGCGGTGCGCACGGCGTCGGGTCCGGCCGGGGCCGGGCCGGGCAGGAGCGGGGCGCCGTCGGCTCCTTCCGGTGCGGTGGCGTGCACCGCGACGAGGGTCCGGGCGAGCGGCTCCAGGTAGCCGGCCGGGTGGGCGAGCGGGTCGGTCGACCAGCCGTAGACCAGGGTGTCGGGGTCCTCGCTCCCGGCCGGCTCGCCGGGCAACCGGGGATAGGCGACCAGGTCCGGGGCGTGCAGGCGCCAGTCGGGCACCGGGACCGGAACGCGGTCGCGCACGGCGGCCAGCACCGCGCCCTCCACGGCCAGTTGGCGCGCGGCCTCGGGCCGCCGCGGCCTGCGCAGGATCCACGGGGTTCCGTCGACGGCCCGGATGTGGGTGACCCGGAAGTCCCAGCCCGTGTCGTCGGGTCGGGCGCTCGCCGGGTCGAGTTCCACACCGAGGTGCCGGGAGGCGCGGGCGGCGAGGGCGGCCGTGTCCTCGTCGGCGTCGACGGCCGTGCCGGCGTCGGTGCCGGCGCCGGGCGTCGCGCCCGGGGCGGCGGTCATCGGGGGGCTCCCGCGGTCGGCACGTGCCGGTCACGGGTGGCGTCGCGGTCCACCTTGCCCGTGTGCGTCCGTTCCAGCTCCGCGACCGGGACGAGGAGGCTCGGCACCAGGTGCGGGGGCGCGGTGCGGGCCAGTCGGGCGCGCACCGCCGCCGCGACGGCGCCCGGGTCGTGGTCCGGCAGCGGTACGAAGAACGCGGCCAGCGTGCTGTGTTCGGCCCGTTCCACCCGGGCGGCGGCGACGGCCAGCACCCCCTCGCAGTCGCCGACGAGGGCCTCCACCGCGATCAGGTCCACCCGGTGACCGCGGATCTTGACCTGGTGGTCGGAGCGGCCCCGGAAGACCACGGCGCCGTCGGCCGTCTCGGACACCAGGTCACCGGTGCGGTACCAGCGGGTTCCGTCGCGCTCGACGAACCGGGCCGCGGTGCCCGCCGGGTCGCCGTGGTAGCCGAGGGCCAAGCCCGGCCCGGACAGGTGCAGTTCACCGGTGTCGGCGTCCACGTACTGACCGATGTGCGGCAGCGGCCGCCCGACGGGCAGGTCCCCGTCGGGGTCGGCGAGGGCGGGTGCGCCCGGCCCGGCCAACTGCACCGCGTGCGTCACCAGCGCGGTCTCGGTGGACCCGTAGGTGTTGAGCAGCCGCACGCCGGACGCGCCGAGGCGCTGCCAGCGCCGGAGCATGTCGGCGCGTACGGCCTCGCCGCCGATCACCACCGTGTGCAGGGACGCGGGGAGTTGGGCGCCCCGGTGGAGCAGGTCGCCGGTGAGGGCGTACCAGAAGCCGGTGGGCAGGACGGCGACGGAGACCTGTTGGTCCTCGACGACCTCGGCGAAGCGCTCGCGCGCCGCGTCGTCGATGACGAGGGTCGCGCCGGCGGTCAGGGTCGGGAGGATCTCCTCCAGGCTGGTGTCGCCGCCCGCGCCGTGGAAGTGCAGCACGCTCTCGCCCGGTCCGACGCCGTACAGGTCGCGCAGCAGCGGCACCACGGCCGCCGGCGCCCGGTGCGGCACCACCACGCCCTTGGGCTCGCCGGTGGAGCCCGAGGTGAACAGCACGTACGCGGGGTCCTCGGGGCCCGCGCCGGGGCGGGGGTGCACGGCCGCCCGCGCGGGGGTCACCGGCGCGGGCGTCCAGCGCGGGCGGTGCACGACCGGGACGGGGGGCTGCCAGCCGGTGTCCGCCGTGGCGACGGCCTCGCGGACGCCGAGCCGGTCCAGGACCGCTTCCAGCCGGGCCGCGGGGTGGTCGGCCTCCAGCGGCACGTAGGCGCGGCCCGCCGCGAGCACGCCGAGGACGGCCGCCACGTCCCGGGCCGAGTGGTGCGCGACGATCCCCACGGGCGGCCGCGGCCGCCCGGTGCGCGGCGCGAGGGAGCCGGCCACCTCCAGGGCCCAGGCGGCGAGGGTGCCGTAGCCGACGGCGAGCCCGTTGTCGACGACGGCGGGGCGGGCCGGATCGGCGCGGGCCGTCGCGAAGAAGGGTTCCAGAAAAGCGATTCCGGCGGACTGCATTGTGATCGTCCTCGTCCTGTTGGAATATGGGCGGGTGCGAATATCGATAGAACACGACGTGAAAATACCCCTGCGGGACGGCACGTTATCGAGCGCCGACCTCTACCTCCCCGAATCGCCCGGCCCGGTCCCGGTCCTGATCCGCCGGACCCCCTACGGGAAATCCGGCGCACCCGGCGGCGCCTCCGTCGACGGGCTGCGCCTGGTGCGCCACGGCTACGCGCTGCTGGTGCAGGACGTGCGCGGCCGCTTCGACTCCGGCGGCGCCTTCGAGCCGTACTGGAACGAGGCGGCGGACGGCGCGGACACCGTGGCCTGGGCGGTCGGCCAGCCGTGGTGCGACGGCACGGCCGGGCTGTTCGGCCGCTCGTACGAGGCGATGGCGGCGCTGCTCGCGGCCGGCGAACGCCCGCCCGGCCTGGGCGCGGTCGTCCCGCACGTCGCCGGCTCCGGCTTCGACGAGGGCTGGACCCGCCAGGGCGGCGCCTTCCAGCTGGGGTTCCTCCTCTACTGGGTGCTGTACGACCTGCTGCTCGACGGGGCCGGTCTGGCGGCGGCCGACCTCACCGAGGTGGCCGGGGCCGTGGACCGGATCGACGAGCTGTACCGCGATCCGGAGGCCGCCGCGGAGCTGCTGGACCGGCTGGCCCCGTACTGGCGGCAGTGGCGCGAGCACCCCGGCGGCGACCCGTACTGGCGGCGCGCCGCCCCCCGTGACGCGTACGCGGCGATCGACGTCCCCGCGCTGCACCTGACGGGTTGGTACGACATTTTCCTGAACGGCGCCCTGGAGAATTACCGGGGAATTCGAGAATTCGGTACGCATTCTCGACTGGTGGTCGGCCCTTGGTCCCACTGCGTGACCGACGGGATTTTCCCGCAGCGCCGCTACGGATTGTCCGCGGACGAAAGCCGGCTGGATGTCACCGGCCTCCACCTGGAGCATTTCGACCGGCACCTGCGGGGGCGGGGCGGCCCGCCCGATCCGGATCCCGTACGGCTCTTCGTGACCGGCGCCGACGTGTGGCGCACCTTCCCCGACTGGCCGGTCCCGGACACCGAGGACCTCGTCCTGCACCTCGCCGGCCGGGGCCTGCGGTCGGGTCCCGCGCCGGTCCGCGCCGGCGCCGACCCGCTGCGGCACGATCCGGCCGACCCGGTGCCGACCACCGGCGGGGCGACCGCGCTGCCCGGTCAGTTCACCGGCGGGGACTGCGGGCCGCTGGACCAGCGGAAGGTGGAGCGGCGCGCCGACGTGCTGTGCTTCACCGGCGAGCCGCTCACCGCCCCGCTGACCGTGCTCGGGGACACGGTGCTCACCGTGTACGTCACCCCGGACGCCGCGGGGGCGGACGTGACGGGCAAGCTCGTCGACGTCCACCCGGGCGGCCGGGCCGAGCTGTTGTGCGACGGCATCCGCCGGCTGGATCCGGCTGCGGCGGCGACCGGGCCGATGGAGGTCACCGTGCGGTTGGGCGCCGTCGGGCACGTGTTCCGCCCGGGGCACCGCGTACGCGTCGAGGTCGCGGGGAGCAACGCGCCGCGCTTCGACGTGCATCCGCCGGTCCCCGCGCACCACACCGTCCACCACGGCGGTGACCTTCCCTCACGCCTGCTGCTGCCGCGCCTCGCCGACTGACGGCGACGCGGGGCCCGGGCCGGCGGCATCGGGGTGGAAGACCGACAGGTCGGCCACCTTCTCGATCCGCCGGCCCGCCTCCCAGTGCGCCCGCCGCAGACGCCTGGCCTGGGCGCCGGTCAGCTTGGTGCTGTGCTGCGGGATCGACATCACCAGCCGGGCGCGCTTGGCCGCCGCCGGGTAGCGGTCGCGCACCCGGTAGGGGTCGTTGAGCAGGTGGTGCGCGGTGCCGACGTGGAAGGCCGCCTTCAGCAGGGCGTAGTAGGCGGCCGCGCCGACGCCCTTGTCCCGGGCGCAGTGCACCAGCGTCCGCGACGCCTCGAAGAGCCGCCACACGACGGGTACGGCCGGTGTGGTGAAGACGCCGGTCTCCTGCGCGATGCCCTCGCCGACGCCGTAGCGGAAGTAGCTGCGCATGTTGGCGAAGCCGTGCTGGGCGTCGTGGAAGATGCGCGCCTGCGGCAGGTACACCACGGGGATCCCCGCCAGCTGGAGCCGGAAGTCGAACTCCCGGTCCTCGCACCAGTGGATGAGCTCGTCGAAGTGGTAGCCGCCGATGTGGTCGACGATGTCGCGGTTGTAGATCAGCGGCGGGGACAGCGCGCTGACGTAGTCCCCCTCGTCGAACTCCCTCACCCGCGCGGTCAGTTGGCTCAGGGTGCCGTCCGACTCCCCGTACACGACCTGCCCCTTGACCACCGGGTCGGTGAGCACCGCGCGGACCATGTCGCGGACGACGCCCGGGGCGAAGGTGCAGTCGGAGTCCATCAGCAGCAGGTACTGGCGGTCGGTGGCGGCCGCCCCCGCGTTGTAGGCGGCGCCGAGGTTGCCGACGTCCTCGATCTCGGTGACCGTCAGCGGTCGGGGGTGTTCGGCGATCAGCTTCAGCACTGCGTCGCTGGGACCGTTGAGCGCGAGGACGATCTCCACGTCCTCGTCGATCGAGGCGATGCAGTCGGCGATCCGCAGGTCGTCGCGCAGGGCGATGATCACGCTGGTCCGGGCGATGCCCTTGTCGACCGCGCCCTCGTCCACCGGGTCGGTGGTCATCCCGTTCTCCCTTGTCTCGGTCGTGCCGTGCTTCGTGGTGCGGTACGTGCTCGTGCCGTGCGGCGTCGTGTCGTGCGGGGGCATCAGGCCGCCGGGGCCTTCAGCCGCAGGGGCAGGGCGCGCAGGGCGCGTTCGGCGACGGCCTCGGCCTCGGCCGGCAGCTCCGCGTGGGCGATCACCCCGGCCAGGACGTCGGCGCCGCCCTGGTAGGACGGCAGCACGGTGCCGGGGGCCAGGTCGAGGCCCCAGAACACGTCGTGCACCCCGGCCCGGCGGGCGACGTCGCGCGGGTTGCCGGCCCACTCGACCACTCCCCCGTCCGCCGGCAGGAACCGCTGGACCACGGCCCTGCTGTGCCGGGGCTCCAGCTCGGTGAGGTCCAGGGGCCGGCCGAGGGCGAGGCGCACCACGTTGGGCAGCGGGTCCACGCCGGTCGCCAGCCGCATCACCTCGGTGGCGATCCGGGCGCCCGTCAGCCGGCCGGTGATCTCCAGCAGGACGACCCGGCCGTCACGGGTGCGCAGGATGTCGGTGTTGATCACCGCCGGGTCCAGTCGCAGGGCGCGCGCGCCGCGCCGGACCACGTCGGTGACCTCCTCGATCCGCTCGGCGCTCAGCAGGCTGGGCAGGGTGTCGCCGCCCTCGAAGAAGTGCGGGGCGAACTCCTCCTTGCGTCCGTACTCGCGGTCCGCGAAGCCGAACCGGTGCAGTTCCCCGTCGACCATGAACCCGGCGAGGGTGTGCTCGGTGCCCTCCAGGAACTCCTCGATCACGATGCGGCCGCCCGGGCTGAGCCGCAGCGCTTCCTCGGCCAGGGGCCGCACCCGGTCGGCGCGGTCCACCTTCAGCACGCCCAGCGAACCGGTCTGGTCGCTGGGCTTGATGACCGCCGGCAGGCCGATGTCGGCGACGGCCCGCACCGCCTCGGCGACGCTCCCGGCGGTCGCGAACCGGGGCAGGTCCAGCCCGGCCGCGCGCAGGATCGCGAGCCGCCGGTCCTTGAGCGTGCAGTCCAGCGCGGTCTCCAGGGGCAGCCCCGGGCAGCCGAAGCGCCGCGCGAGGGTGCTGATCACCGGCGGGTTGTCGGCGCCCAACGAGAACACCCCGTCGATCCGGTCGACGCCCGCCGCCGACAGCTCGGCGAGGACGGCGACGGCGTCGTTCGGGTCGCAGACCACCAGTACGTCCGCCGCGGCCCGGACCCGCTCGGTCGGCCGGTCGGTGACCACGACGAGCGTGCGCCGCGGGGAGCACAGTTCGGCGAGCGAGCGGTCCATGCCGGAGCCGATCCCGCACACCAGGAGCCGGTCAGTCATGGTCGCCCCCCGTCCCCGCGACGGCGCCGGTGTGGGCCGCGGCATGGGCTCCGGTCAGGCTGAGCACCTGGAACACCTCCGCGTGCCCGGAGCCGGTCGTGACGGCGCCCCGGTAGCGGGCCAGGCCCCGGATGCCCTCGTCCCAGGCCGCGTGCCGCAGTTGGGAGACGTACGCGCGCATCGCCTCGACCTTGGTCTCGATCTGGTCGTCGATGTCCTCGGCGTACTGGAAGCGGGCCATCGGCGCCCACACCTCGTAGCCGAGCACCAGCCGGGGGGCGGGCATCGGCCGCTCGCCCGCCTCCTGGAAGAACTCCGACTGCGCCATCCACAGCGCCTCGGTGGTCAGTTGGTGGACCATGCGGTGCTCGACGTCGTCGTCGTTGTCGTGCGGCAGGTAGACCACCTGGGGGCGCACCTCGCGCAGTACGCGCACCAGGTCGAGGTGGACCCGTCGGCTCGGCTGGAAGTCCCGCGAGGGCTCACCGAGTTGGATGCAACGGTGCACACCGAGGGCCTTGGCGGCGGCCTCCGTCTCGGCGGCGAATTCGGCGTCGGTGACGGCGTCGTCGAGCGCGCTGCGCTCGCGGCCGATGACGATGACGACGCTCACCCGGGCGCCGTCGCGGACGTGTTTGGCGATCGATCCCCCGCAGCCGATGACGTCGTCGTCGGGGTGCGGGGCGACGACGAGGACGTCGGTGACGGCGCTCACGCCCCGGCCCCCGGCAGCTCGCCGGCCCAGCCGGCCCACTGGCCGGTCAGGGCGACGCCGTCGGCGAAGGGGACCCGGGCCGTGAAGCCGAGGACCTCGCGGGCCTTGGTGTGGTCGGCGCGGGCGCTGGAGCGGTAAAGGTCCAGCTCCCACTCCTCGACCGGTTCCCCCGCCTCGGCGGCGGCCGGGTCGCCCGGGCCCCGCAGGGCGCGGATCGCGTCGAAGAAGGTGCCCCAGCCCAGCTCTTCGGCGTGGCCGACGAGGAAGCGCTCGCCGGCCGCGGCCGCGGTGTCCACGGCGAGGAGCACGGCGTCGGCCAGGTCGTCCACGTACACGGCGTTGCAGACGCCCGCGCCCGCGCCGGTCGGGAGCTGCGCGAAGTCGCTCTCGGGGCGCCGCAGTTGAGCGGTGGTCCACTGACCGCCCCACGGCCCGTAGACCACTCCGGGCTGGAGCACCACGGTCTCCGGTCCGCCGTCGAGGGCGTGGGCGTCGAGCACGAGCCGCTCGGCGGCGAGCTTCTGCTGCTCGTACTCGCGGTCCTCGGCGTCGGCCGGCCGCGCCGGGGACTCCTCGGTCAGCACGCCGGCGACGGACGGGTCGTAGACGTCGATGGTGCTGAGGTGCACCACGCGGCGCACGCCGGCGGCGCGGGCGGCGGCCAGGACGTTCGCGGTGCCCTCGACGGAGGCGGCCCAGCGTCCGTCCTCGTCGCCGGAGCTGCCGAAGGCGCAGTGCACGACGGTGTCACAGCCTTCGAAGGCCGCGCGCAAGGAGTCGGCGTCCAGCAGGTCCCCCTGCTGGAAGGCGATCCGGTCCTGCGGCAGGACGGAGAGCCGGGCCGCCCGGCCGAAGCCCCGGACGACCGGCCGGATCCGGGCCTCGGTGCCGAGGGCGAGCCGCTCCACGATCCGGCCGCCGATGAAGCCGCTGGCTCCGGTGACCGCGACGGTGTGCCCGGCGAGCGACGGCAGGCCGGCGCCGCCCTCGGCCTCCTCGCCCGTGCCCCGCGTGGTCCAGGGCTGGGCGGACCGCTCGCGGGCGGGGCCGCCGTAGCACTCCTGGATCAGCTCGACGACGCGCACGCCGTCCTCGGGGGTGGAGTGGACGGGGGCGGCCCCGCGGACCGCCGCGGCGAAGTTGCCGAGCTGCTCGGTGAAGAGCAGCTCCCACTCGTCCTGTGCGGGGGCGACCGCGTCCACGTCGCCGCGGTGCAGCACCTCGCCGTCGGCCGTGGTCAGGACGCACTCCCCCGCCGGGAAGTCGGTGCCGATGCTGACGGACGCCTTGGTGCCGGTGACCTCGCAGGAGATGCCGAGGTCACGGAGCCGACTGAAGTCGCAGTGCACGTCGACGGAGCCGAAGCGCAGGTGGGCGGTGGCATCGGTCTCCACCCCACCGAGCGAGTTGTCCTCGGCCCGGACGACCCGCACGTCGGGGCCGAGCCACCACAGCAGCGTGTCGAAGACGTGCGAGGCGGTGTCGGTGAGCACCCCGCCCCCGGCGAGGCGCCGGTCGAACATCGACCAGGAGACCGGCTCGTGGGCGTAGGGGTGCCCCTCCGACCAGTCGACGCGCAGCACGTCACCGAGGTCGCCGGCGTCGATCAGCCGCTTGACCCAGGCGTAGGCGGGGAAGAGGCGCCGAGGGTGGGCCATGGCCAGCACGGGGGCGCCGTCGACGGCCGCGGTCGCGGCCAGCCGTCGGGCGTCCTCGGTCGAGGTGGTCATCGGCTTTTCCAGGAGTACGTGCTTGCCCGCGGCCAGCAGCGCCTCGACGATCGGCGCGTGCAGGGTGTGCGGGGCGACCACCACGGCGGCGTCGAAGGCGTCGGCTACCTCGGCCGCGTCGGTGGCGATCACCACCTGGTCGGCGTCGGCGCCGCCCAGTTCGCGGTAGAGGGCGAGGGCGGCCTCCGCCTGGCGCGGGTCACGGTCGACGAGGGCGGTCAGCCGGACGTCTCCCTTGAGCGGGGGCAGGGCGGGCAGGTGGCAGCCGCGGGCGGCGGCGCCGCACCCGACGATCGCGAGGCGTACGGCGGTCATGGTCTCTCCAGGGTTCGTCGGAAGGGGACGTGGGGGGATGGGGGGACGTGGGGGTGGGGGGATGGGGGGCGATGCGTGGAGTCACGCCGGGGCGTCGACCGGGTGGTGGACCCATACGTTCGGCTCGGCGTACGTACCGTGGCCGTCGTCGGTGACGCGCAGGGGGACGAGGCCGCCGGGGAGCGGGTGGTCCCCCGGGCCCGGCAGTGGGTAGCCGAGGAACTCCGCCCAGCGTTGCACCGGTTGACGGATCACCAGGGACCGCTCCGCGATGCCCAGTTGCCGCGCGCCGAGTTCGAGGTGGGTGCGCAGCCAGGGGTCGAAGCAGCGCCCGTCGGGTCGGCGCCAGGCCGCGTACTCGGCGATCGGAACCAGCGGGTAGCGGGGCTTGCGGGTGGGCCGGACCGGAATGATCACGCCGCGCGGGGCCCGGCCCGCGGCGCGCCGCCGGACCTCGGTGAGCAACCTCTCGGCATGTCCGGCCGCCCGCTGAGCCGGGTCCACGGAGACCGACAGCATGCACACCGCGTCGGGCCGTTCGGGCGGCTCCCGGTCCACGGCCTCCACCAGCACCTCGTCGCTGCCGGCGGGGAGGGACGGGGCCAGGCCGTCCCAGCGGACCGGCAGCCCGTTGGCCGCCGCCACCAGGCGCCCGTCCGCGTCCACCAGGCAGAGCTGGTGGGCGGGGTAGCGGTCGTACATGCCGTGCCAGCGCCAGTTGCCGGGGGACTCCCAGCTCATGAACTCCGGCATGTTCGCGCCGATCAGGGCGTCCACCTCGGGCAACAGCCAGGGGTCCCGGGACAGATCGGTCAGGGTGAGGGTGGACGCGGCGGCGGAGCGGGGGGTGGGGATGGGGGCGGACACGGCGCCTCAGCCCAGCAGCCGGGTCTCGGCCGTGGCCCGCATCTCGCGGGAGCGCCGCAGGTCGGCGGTGACGCACACCCGCTTCAGCCAGCGGTCGGTGCCGTCGTAGCGGGCCCGGAAGGGGAGGCGGCCGTGCACGGCGCGGTGGTTGTCGATGAAGAGCACGTCGCCCTGGTCGGCGACGACCTCCCGCATGCCGGCGTCCACCACCTTGAACAGCGCGTCGTAGGCGCGCCGGGCGTCGGTGTCGTCCTCCGGTACGGAGGTGAAGTAGGGGTCGAGGCGCATGTACGGGTCCTGCCGCGAGCCGTAGAGGAGCGGGCCGAGGGGACGCTCGTCGATCATCTTCTGGATGGCGGCGAAGCGGGCCGCCTCCTCGTCGGAGTCGATGGTGTTGTTCTTCGGCAGGTGCGACTCGTCGGGGGCGATGTAGAACCGGGGCTCGAAGAGGATGTCGACGTCCTCGACGGACAGCGAGGACAGGTCCAACTCGCCGACGGTGGTGGGGACGTGGTCGGGGTTGCGCAGGGCGCCGAGAACGAGGTAGTCGCTGCGGTGGGGGTGGAAGGCGTCTTCGGTGTGCCAGGTCAATAACTCGGCGCTACCCATACCGAGTTGATCGTTCTCGTGCTGGCGGATCGGGAAGATGTCGTGCACCAGGTGGCCGTCCTGCTGGGTGGCCCACCCGAAGGGCTCGCCGAGGAGCGCCGAGTACAGCATCAGCAGGAGCTCCTCGGGGAACTCCGGGCCCGGTCGGGTGCGGCCCCGCCAGTGGTCGGGGGTGGGGCCGATGCGCCGCTGGTCGAAGTCGTGCCCTTGGATCACGACGTGGCCCCGACGATCGGACAGCTTGAACTCGCGCAGGAAGCGCTGGACTCCCTCGGGCAGCCCGGCCGCGAGCCGCGGCAGGTCGCGCAGCAGGGCGGGGTCGCCGAAGGACGGGTAGGTGACGGCCAGTTCGAGGCAGAGCTCCGCGATGGCGGAGGCCTCGTCGGCCGTGAGGGCGTAGCCGGGCGTGGACTGGTCGGTGAGGTTCGACATGCCAACTCTCGCTGAGTGGTCGGGGATGCTTACTGCCCGCGGGCGGCCGGAGGCGGGGCCGCGGGCCCTCGGGGGTGGTACGGGTACGGCCTTGGCCAGCGCCTTGGCCGGTGCCGTGGCCTTGGCCAGCGCCTCGGCTGGTGCCGTGGCCTTGGCCAGCGCCTCGGCCGGTGCCGGTGCCTTGGCTGGTGCCGGTGCCTTGGCCGGTGCCGTGGCCTTGGCCAGCGCCTCGGCCGGTGCCGTGGCCTTGGCCAGCGCCTCGGCCGGTGCCGTGGCCTTGGCCGGCGCCGGTGCCGTGGCCGTCTGCTCCGGATCTCGCCGGGCCCTCGGCCTGCCCTCCGGGGGGGGGGGGGGGGGGGGGGGGGGGGGGGGGGGGGGGGGGGGGGGGGGGGGGGGGGGGGGGGGGGGGGGGGGGGGGGGGGGGGGGGGGGGG
>NZ_JBVHUE010000012.1:0-42913 GCF_055565515.1 Streptomyces sp. NPDC028419
TCCCCCCCCACGCCTCCCCCCCCCCCCCCCTCCCCTTCTTCCCCCCCCCCCCCCCCCCCCCCCCCCCCCCCCCCCCCCCCACCCCCCCCCCCCCCCCCCCCTCCCCCCCCCCCCCCCCCCCCCCCCCCCCCCCCCCCCCCCCCCCCCCCCCCCCCCCCCCCCCCCCCCCCCCCCGGGCTCGTGGCTCAGGCGTGCAGGGTGGCCGAGCGGCGCGGGATCGCGAAGGAGTCCAGCTCGGCGCGGGTCAGCCCGGTGAGCGCGGCGACCTCGTCGGCGCCGACCGCGCCGCAGTCCAGGCCGCGGACCAGGTAGCCGGCCAGGGCCTTGGCGGTGGCGGGCTCGTCCATCACGTCGCCCTCGATCTTGGCGACGTAGGCCTTCAGGCGCGCGGCGGCGGCTTCCAGACCCTCGCGGTAGAAGACGAAGACGGCCGCGTAACGGGTCGGCAGGTGCGCCGGGTGCATGTCCCAGCCCTGGTAGTAGGCGCGGGCCAGGGCGCGGCGGGTGAGGCCGTAGTGCAGCTTCCACGCCTCGTGGACCTGCTCGGTGGTGCCGACGGGCTTGACGTTGGTCGAGCCGTCGGAGACGCGTACGCCGGTGCCCGCGGCCGCGACCTGCATGATCGCCTTGGCGTGGTCGGCGGCCGGGTGGTCGCTGGACTGGTAGGCGGCCGAGACGCCGACGCAGGCGCTGTAGTCGAAGGTGCCGTAGTGCAGGCCGGTGGCCCGGCCCTTGGAGGCCTCGATCATCCGGGCCACGGTGGCGGTGCCGTCGGAGGCCACGATGGACTGGCTGGTCTCGATCTGAATCTCGAAGCCGATCCGGCCCGGGCGCAGGCCGCGGGTGGTCTCGAAGGCCTCCAGCAGCTCGACGAAGGCGCTGACCTGCTCGGCGTAGGTCACCTTGGGCAGGGTCAGGACGAGGCCCTCGGGCAGACCGCCGTGCTCCAGCAGGCCGGAGAGGAAGACGTCCGTGGTGCGGATGCCGCGGTCGCGGACGTTGGACTCCATGCACTTCATCCGGATGCCCATGTACGGGGCGTTGGTGCCGTTGGAGAAGGCCTCCGAGACGAGGCGGGCGGCGCGGGCCGCGGCCTGGTCCTCCTCCTCGTCGGAGCGGACGCCGAAGCCGTCCTCGAAGTCGACGCGGAGGTCCTCGATCGGCTCGCTGAGGAGCTTGGCGCGCACGCGGTCGTAGACCGGCACCGCCAGTTCGTCGCTGATGCCGAGTACCTTGGCGAAGGTGGCCGCGTCCGGGGCGTGCTCGTCGAGCGCGGCCAGCGCCTGGTCGCCCCAGGAGCGGATGGTGTCCGCGGCGAAGACGTCACCGGGGACGTAGACCGTGTGGATGGGCTGGCGGGTGCCGGGGTCGCCGGGGTAGTGGCGCGCGAGTTCCGCGTCCACCGGTGCGAGGGAGGCGCTGATGCCCTCGCTGACCGCACCTGCGAGGCTTGTCGCCACCTTCTCCTGCTGACCCATCGTGCACTCTCCTCTTTTCCGCTACACGGAAGCATTGATCCGCATAGCAGAATTTAGTCAGCGCATTCCGCTGGCGTCAATGGTTGCCCGAAACAGCACGGGGCCGCGTGGCGAGAGTCACCACGCGGCCCCGGGGCACAGCGTCTACGCAGGTCAGGTCCGGTCGGTGACCGGGACCCGAGCTCAGCCCTTGCGGGCCTGGATCTCTTCGGTCAGCTGCGGGACGACCGCGAAGAGGTCGCCGACCACGCCGTAGTCGACCAGGTCGAAGATCGGGGCCTCGGAGTCCTTGTTGATGGCCACGATGGTCTTCGAGGTCTGCATGCCCGCGCGGTGCTGGATCGCGCCGGAGATGCCCGAGGCGATGTAGAGCTGCGGGGAGACCGACTTGCCGGTCTGGCCGACCTGGTTGGAGTGCGGGTACCAACCGGCGTCCACGGCGGCGCGGGAAGCGCCGACGGCCGCACCGAGCGAGTCGGCGAGCGACTCGATGATGTGGAAGTTCTCGGCGCCGTTGACGCCGCGACCGCCGGAGACCACGATCGCGGCCTCGGTCAGCTCCGGGCGACCGGTCGACTCGCGCGGGGTGCGGGAGACGACCTTGGTGCCGGTGGCCAGCGCGCCGAAGGTGACGGCGAGCGCCTCGACGGCGCCCGCGGCCGGGGCGGCCTCGACCGGAGCCGAGTTCGGCTTGACGGTGATGACCGGGGTGCCCTTGGAGACGCGGGACTTGGTGGTGAAGGACGCGGCGAAGGCGGCCTGCGTCGCGACCGGACCCTCGTCACCCGCCTCCAGGTCGACGGCGTCCGTGATGATGCCGGAGCCGATGCGGACGGCCAGGCGGGCCGCGATCTCCTTGCCCTCGGCGGAGGAGGGGACGAGGACCGCCGCCGGGGACACCGCGTCGTAGGCGGCCTGGAGGGCGTCCACCTTCGGCACGACGAGGTACTCGGTGAACTCGGGGGCGTCGGCGGTGAGCACCTTGACCGCGCCGTGCTCGGCGAGCACGGCGGCGGTGTCGGCCGCGCCGGCGCCCAGGGCGACGGCGACGGGCTCGCCGATGCGGCGGGCGAGGGTCAGCAGCTCAAGGGTGGGCTTGCGGACGGCGCCGTCCACGTGGTCGACGTAGACGAGGACTTCAGCCATGGGAATGCTCCTGCGAAAGCGAAGTAGTCAGGGGAGGTGGGGCGTGACCGTGTGTGCGGCCGAAGTCCTCAGATGAACTTCTGGCCGGCCAGGAACTCGGCCAGCTGCTTGCCGCCCTCGCCCTCGTCCTTGACGATCGTGCCGGCGGTGCGGGCCGGGCGCTGCGCCGCGGAGTCGACCGCGGTCCAGGAGCCCTCGAGGCCGACCTCGTCCGCGTCGATCTCCAGGTCGGACAGGTCCCAGGCCTCGACCGGCTTCTTCTTCGCGGCCATGATGCCCTTGAAGGACGGGTAGCGGGCCTCGCCCGACTGGTCCGTCACGGACACGAGGGCCGGCAGGGAAGCCTCCAGCTGCTCGCTGGCGGTGTCGCCGTCACGGCGGCCCTTGACGGTGCCGTCCTCGACCTTGACCTCCGAGAGCAGGGTGACCTGCGGGACGCCCAGGCGCTCGGCCAGGATCGCCGGGAGGACGGCCATGGTGCCGTCGGTCGAGGCCATGCCGGTGATGACCAGGTCGTAGCCGGCCTTCTCGATGGCCTTGGCGAGCACCAGCGAGGTGCCCATGACGTCGGTGCCGTGCAGGTCGTCGTCCTCGACGTGGATCGCCTTGTCGGCGCCCATGGACAGCGCCTTGCGCAGCGCGTCCTTGGCGTCCTCGGGGCCCACCGTCAGGACGGTGATCTCCGCGTCGTCGGCCTCGTCGGCGATCTGCAGCGCCTGCTCGACGGCGTACTCGTCGAGCTCCGACAGCAGGCCGTCGACGTCGTCGCGGTCGACGGTCAGGTCATCGGCGAAGTGCCGGTCGCCGGTGGCGTCGGGCACGTACTTCACACAGACAACGATCCTCAAGCTCACGCCGGCTCTCCTACTGCATCGTCTTTACTGGTGCTGCCTTGATGCAGGCAGCATAGGCGCCTTGTCGGCCCGATCCCGGTCGGGGCGGCCCGCGCTCCGAAGGGAATGTTACTCGCCAGTACACCCCGGGTCCCCTCCGGGTGCAAGGCCGGCGAACTGTGACCTTGCCAACGCCGGACGGACCCGCCCCAGCAGGGACGATTCAGTCGCGCAACGCGTTGAAGCGCCCCTGGTGGTAGAGCAGGGGACGACCTTCCCCGACGGAGCCCCCGGCAACCGCCTCCGCGATGACCACCCGGTGCGCGCCCGCCGGAACGCGGGCCACGATCCGGCAGACCAGCCAGGCCAGCACGCCGTCCAGCAGCGGGACCCCGTGCGGGCCCTCGGTCCAGTCGGTGGCCGGACCGAAGCGGTCGGCCCCGCTCCGGGCGAACAGCCCGGCCAGCTCCCGCTGGTGCTCGCCGAGTATGTGGACCCCGAGGTGTTCGCTGTCGCGTATCCCGGGCCAGCTGGAGGACCCGGTGCCGATGGTGAAGGAGAGCAACGGAGGGTCGGCGGAGACGGAGTTGAGGGAGGTGGCCGTGAAGCCCACCGGCCGGCCGTCGCTCGCGGAGGTGATCACCGCGACCCCGGCGGCGTGCTGCCGGAAGACGGAGCGCAGCAGGTCGGGCGAACCGGGGAGGACGGACTCGGGGTCCGTGGGGCGGGCGGCCGCGCGGCTGGCGGCCGGGGCGGTGGTGGCGGTCAGCGCCGTCATCGAAATGTCTCTTCCTTCTGCAGCGTCGTCTGTCCCGGCCGGGTCGCCGGAGGAGGTGGGGGCGATCAGTGACCCCGACAGCGCACGCTCGCGTACCGGACCGGGTCGAGGCGGACCCGTCCGTAAAGCAGGAGTTCGTACCGCATGCCGAAAGACTGGCGATCACCGGCGCGCACAGTCAAGCGGCAGCCTGCACATTGTCAGGTGCGTCACCCTCCGTGGCGCGAGCGCCGGTTCAGAGCGCCGCGCCGAGGGCCGCGATCACGTCCGCCTTGCGGGGCATCCCGGCCGCCCGGCGCACGATCCGGCCCGCCGCGTCCAGGACCAGCACCGTCGGGGTCTTGCGCACTCCCAGCTCGCGGACCAGCGCGAGGTGCTCCTCGGCGTCGATCTCGATGTGCGCGACGCCCTCGACCATGGCCGCCACCTCGGCCAGGATCCGGCGGGTGGCCCGGCAGGGCTGGCAGAACGCGCTGGAGAACTGGACCAGCGTGGCCCGCTCCCCCGGCTCGGCGCCCAGCTCCGCGCGCCCCAGCCGCCGCGCGCCTCCGTGCTCCCGCACCGGCTCCCGCGCCGGCTCCCCGCCCTGGTCCCGCACCTGTTCTCCCATCGTCGCGGCCCGTCCGTCCGTACGGTCGTCCGAGCGCCCGCCCGGCGCGCCGCATTCCCGGCGTGACAAGAATCTCTCCTGGTCGGGGCATCTGGACTGGCCACCGGGGCAGGTATGGGGCACGATCCCCATGGCTACGTACCTACGATGGCGTAACTTACGGCCGGGAGTACCTCCCCAGGCAGAAAGCGGGGTCTCCCCACATGGCTGAGTTCGTCTACCCCCCGGTGATCGGCGCGGCGCACACGCTCTTCAAGGCGCTGGACGTCCGCATCGACATGAAGGGCACCGAGAACATCCCCCGCAAGGGCGGTGCGGTGCTCGTCTCCAACCACGTCGGTTACCTGGACTTCATCTTCGCCGGGCTCACGGCGCGGCCGTCCAAGCGGCTCGTCCGCTTCATGGCCAAGGAGTCGGTGTTCCGACACAAGGTGTCCGGCCCGCTGATGCGCGCGATGAAGCACATCCCGGTCGACCGCGCGCAGGGCGAGTCCGCCTACCAGCTCGCCCTCGACTCGCTGCGCGGCGGCGAGATCATCGGGGTGTTCCCCGAGGCGACGATCTCGCAGTCCTTCACGCTGAAGAGCTTCAAGTCCGGTGCGGCGCGGATGGCGCAGGAGGCCGGGGTCCCGCTGATCCCGGTGGCGCTGTGGGGCACCCAGCGGATGTGGACCAAGGGCCACCCGAAGGACCTGCGGCGCAGCCACATCCCCGTGACGATGCGCGTCGGCGAGCCCATGGAGGCACCGACCGACCAGTTCGCCGGCGCGATCACGCGGCGGCTGCGCGAGCGGGTGCAGGAGCTCCTGGAGGCGGCGCAGCGGGCGTACCCGGCGAAGCCGAAGGGCACGGACGACGCGTGGTGGCTGCCGGCGCACCTCGGCGGTACGGCGCCCACCCCCGCCCAGGTCCGCGAAGCGGGCTGACGACCCGGCCCGTCCGGGCGGCCGTCTCTATCCCCCCTCCACCCCCGCGGAGTACCGTCTCGACCCGGGGGGTGGTGGTCCTATGCGCGGGTTCAAGCGGTACCTGGCCGCGGCGCTGGCCGGCCGGTTCGCGTCCGAGGGGATGGGGATCGCGCTGGTGCTGCTGGCGCTGGAGCGGACCGGGAGCGCTGCGAACGGCGCCTTCGTGCTGACGGCCTGGTTGGCGCCGCACGTGTTGGCGGCCCCGCTCGCGGGAGCCGCCGCCGCGCGGACCTCCCGCCCCCGGCTCTTCCACGTGGGCGCCCTCGTCTGCTTCACGCTCGCCGTGGCGGCCCTGTCGGTGCTGGTGGGCCGGGCCCCGGTGCCCGTGGTGATCGCGGTGGCGGTGGCCGGCGGCAGCTGCGGACCGATGGTGACGGGCGGGCTGTCCAGCCTGGTGGCCTCGCTGGTCCCGGCGGGCGCCGGGCGCGACCAGGCCTACGCCTGGGACGCGGCGACCTACAACGCGGCGGGCGTCACCGCCCCGGCCGTGGTGGGCCTGGTCGCCGCGCTCGGTTCGGCGGGCCCGGCGATGGCCGTACTGGCCTGCTCGGGCGCGCTGGCCGCCGTCCTGGCCGCCCTGCTCCCCTACGAGGACCCCCGCGCCCGCCAACGGGAAGCGGCGCCCCGACCCACCGCGGGCGGCGGGTTCGCCGCCCTGTGGCGGGTCCGCGAGCTGCGGGCGATCTCCGCGGCGACCACCTTGGCCTTCGTCGGCATCGGCGCGCTGAGCACCACGGCGGTCCTGCTCACCCGCGGCCTCGGCGCCCCCGGCGCCGGGGGCGCCTTGATGACGGCCTTCGCCGTGGGCGCACTGTCGGGATCCGTGCTGCTGGCCCGGCGGCGGGCCTCCGGGCGCGCGGACGATCCCGGACTGCTGGCGCGCTGGGCGCTGGGCGGCACCGGGGTCGCGCTGGTCGCGGTCGCGTTCGCGCCGACCGTACCGCTGGCCGCGGCCGGCTTCGCGCTGGCGGGGCTGTGCGACGGGCCCCTGCTGACGGCGACGCTGCGGATCCGGGCCGAGCACGCGCCGGACGCGGTACGGGCCCAGGTGTTCACCCTGGGCGCCGGGCTCAAGGTCACGGCGGCGGCCGCCGGGGCGGCCCTGGTGGGCCTCGCGGCGGGGCGGCCGCCCTGGATGCTGGTCCTGGGCATCGCGGCGCTCCAGCTCGCCGCCGTGGTCGTGCACCGGGCGGCCGCGGGCCCCGCCCGGCCGGCCGCCGCGCCCACCCCCCTGCCGCCCGCACCCGTCGCGCCGCGGGAGGCCCCGCAGGACGCCCCCGCCGGTCCGTAGCGGCGGCCCGCTACAGCCCCGTCGGCAGCAGGTCCCACAGGGCCTTGCGGTCGGTGGCCGCGCGCAGGGCGTCGAGCACCGGCGCGGGCGGGGCGGCGTACAGGGTCGGGTAGTCGACCTCGCCCAGCTCCGGACGGACCGGGAAGGCCAGCCGCTCGACGTCCAGCGAGAACCGGGCGTCCACCCCCGGCTTGTTGCCGCGCGGGTCGATCCGGGACCAGCCGGACCGGCCGGGCAGCCGCAGGGCCACCAGGCCGTGGACGGCCGCGCCCGAGCCGTCGTCCTCCGCCAGGAGCTGGTAGCAGAGCCCGGTCGGGACGTCCCGGGCGCGCAGCAGCGCGGTCAGGGCGTGGGCCTTGGCGTAGCAGATGCCGGTGCGCAGGCGCAGGACGTCGGAGGCCCGCCAGGTGACGCGCGGATCGTCGACGTCGTTCGAGTGCGGGATGGTGTCGCGGACGAATACGAAGGCGGCCTCGGCGTATGAATATGCATCGCCGGTATCGGCCCAGAGGGCCGCGGCGGTCTCCTGTACGAGCGGGTGGCCGTGATCTATGACCTCGTCAGCCGCTAGATAGGGCGGGAGGTCGGGATGCTCCGGGATGGGTTCCATGATCGGGAGCATAGGTATACCCCGCACCGTAAGTCTATAGATTTACGGTGCGGGGCATGTTCATGCATGCGGTTGTCGCGGCCCGCGCGTCAAACGACCGGGCCGTCGGACGGTGGGGCCGTCAGCGCGCCAGCTCTTCCTTCAGCGCCTGGAGGAAGACGTCGACGTCCTCCTCCTCGGTGTCGAAGCCGCACATCCAGCGCACGTCGCCCGCCACCTCGTCCCAGAAGTAGAAGCGGAAACGCTTCTGCAGGCGGCGCGACACCTCGTGCGGCAGCCGCGCGAACACCGCGTTGGCCTGCACCGGGTAGAGGATCTCCACCCCGTCCAGCTCCCGCACGCCCGCCGCCAGCCGCTGCGCCATCGCGTTCGCGTGCCGGGCGTTGCGCAACCACAGGTCCTTCGCGAGCAGCGCTTCGAGCTGCACCGAGACGAACCGCATCTTGGAGGCCAGCTGCATCGACATCTTGCGGATGTGCTTCATCTGCCGGACGGCGTCCGGGTTGAGCACCACGACGGCCTCGCCGAAGAGCATGCCGTTCTTCGTGCCGCCGTACGAGAGCACGTCGACCCCGACCGCGTTGGTGAACGCGCGCATCGGCACGTCCAGCGACGCCGCCGCATTGGATATCCGGGCCCCGTCGAGGTGGACCTTCATGCCCAGCCCGTGCGCGTGCTCGCAGATGGCCCGGATCTCGTCCGGGGTGTAGACCGTGCCCAGTTCGGTGTTCTGGGTGATGGACACGACCTGCGGCATCGCCCGGTGCTCGTCCTCCCAGCCCCAGGCCTGCCGGTCGATCAGCTCGGGCGTGAGCTTGCCGTCCGGCGTCGCCACGGTGAGCAGCTTGAGGCCCGCCATGCGCTCGGGCGCGCCGCCCTCGTCGACGTTGATGTGGGCAGACTCGGCGCACACCACCGCGCCCCAGCGGTCGGTCAGGGCCTGCAGCGCGGTCACGTTGGCGCCGGTGCCGTTGAAGACCGGGTAGGCCTCGGCGTACGGGCCGAAGTGGCTGCGGATGACCTTCTGGAGGTGCGCGGTGTACTCGTCGTCGCCGTAGGCGACCTGGTGGCCGCCGTTGGCGAGGGCTATCGCGGCCAGGACCTCGGGATGCGCTCCCGCGTAGTTGTCGCTCGCGAAACCGCGCACCGCCGGGTCGTGGTGCCGGCGGGCGTCGGTCCTCAGGGTTGCGGGGTCAGCCACAGACGCTGTCCGTTCACTTCGGTGGCGGGCCGCTCCCAGACGCCGGTGATGGCCTCGGCCAGCTCCTTCACGTCGGTGAAGCCCGCGAACTTCGCAGTGGGTCGCTCGGCGCGCATCGCGTCGTGCACCAGTGCCTTGATGACCAGGATCGCAGCTGCGGCGCCCGGGCCGTCCTCACCTCCCGCCTTGCGGAAGGAGTCGGCGAGCGCCAAGGTCCACGCCTCGGCCGCCGCCTTGCCCGCGTTGTACGCGGCGTTGTTGGCGACCGGCTTGTGCGCGCCGGACTGGCTCACCAGGACGTAGCGACCGCGGCCGCTGCGCAGCAGGCCGTCGTGGAAGGCGAGCGAGGTGTGCTGGACGGTGCGGATGAGGAGCTTCTCCAGGAAGTCCCAGTCCGCGAGGTCCGTCTCGGTGAAGGAGGTGCTGCCGCGCCAGCCGCCGACGAGGTGGACGACGCCGTCGACCGAGCCGAACTCCTTCTCGGTCCGGGCGGCCCACTCCTTGGTGGCGTCCAGGTCGAGCAGGTCGACGGTGTCACCGGTGACGGTGGCCCCGCCGTGGGCGTAGCGGGCGGCGTCCACCGCTTCCGCGAGGCGCGCCGCGTCCGCGTCGGCCGCTATCACCGTGGCACCCGCCTCGGCGAGGCGGATCAGCGTGGCGCGGCCGGCGGGCCCGCCGGCCCCCGCCACCGCCACGACCGCTCCGCTGAGCTTTCCGTTTCCGTTCCCGGAGCCGTTCATCGGTGCTGCCTCCTCCGCGCGATCGCTCACGCGGCGACCCGCTCTTCCTGGCGACGGTCCTCGGCGTTGAGCGCCGTGATCCCCTTGGTCGAGGCGATGACGCCCTTGAGCTTCTTGGCGAGGGCCTCAAAGAACATGCTGAGGGGGAACTCGTCCGCAAGCACGTCGTCCACGAGCTTGCGCGGCGGCTGCGTCAGGTCCAGGGCGTCCGGGCCCTTGGCCCAGCGGGAGCCCGGGTGCGGTGCGAGGTAGGTCGCGACCAGCTCGTAGGCCTTGAACCAGTGAACCAGCTTGGGGCGGTCGATGCCCGCCCGGTAGAGGTCCTCGATCTCGGCGCACAGCTGGTTGGTGACCTGCGGGGCGCGCATCCAGTCGATCTTCAGCGTGTTGTCCGTCCAGCGCACGACGTCGTGCTTGTGGAGGTACGCGAAGAGCAGCTGGCCGCCGAGGCCGTCGTAGTTGCGGGTGCGGTCACCGGAGACGGGGAAGCGGAACATCCGGTCGAAGAGGACGGCGTACTGCACGTCACGACCGTGCTCGTTGCCCTCGGACTCCAGCTTCACGGCCTCCTTGAAGGCGGTGAGGTCGCAGCGCAGCTCTTCCAGGCCGTACATCCAGAACGGCTGGCGCTGCTTGATCATGAAGGGGTCGAACGGCAGGTCGCCGTGGCTGTGGGTGCGGTCGTGGACCATGTCCCACAGGACGAAGGCCTTCTCGCAGCGCTCCTGGTCGGTGACCATGGCGGCGATGTCGGCGGGCAGGGTGACGCCGAGGATGTCCACGGCCGCCTCGGTGACCTTGCGGAAGCGCGCGGCCTCGCGGTCGCAGAAGATGCCGCCCCAGGTGAAGCGCTCGGGGGCCTCGCGGACCGCGATGGTCTCCGGGAAGAGCACGGCCGAGTGGGTGTCGTAGCCCGCGGTGAAGTCCTCGAAGGTGATGCCGAGGAAGAGCGGGTTGTCGTACCGGGTGCGCTCCAGCTCGGCGAGCCACTCGGGCCACACCATCTTGAGCGCGACGGCCTCGAAATTGCGGTCCGGGTTCCCGTTCTGCGTGTACATGGGGAACACGACGAGGTGCTGCAGCCCGTCGGCGCGCTCGGCGGCCGGGTGGAAGGCGAGCAGCGAGTCGAGGAAGTCCGGCACGGCGAAGCCGTCGGCGACCCACTTGCGCAGGTCCGCGACGAGGGCGCGGTGGTACTCCAGGGCGTGCGGGAGCAGCGGCGACAGCTGCTGGACGGCGTCGATCATCTGCTCGACGACGGCCTCGGCTTCCAGGCGCGTGGGCGCACCCGCGACCTCGAAGTCGATCGATCCGTCCTTGGCCTGCCAAGGACGGATCTCCTCCACGGCGGCCTTGAGCTGGGGCCACGCCGGGTGGTCCACCACCCGTGCTCCGGCGGTTATCACGGCACCGACCGGTCCCGGCACAAGAGTTTCCGTCATGTCACTTCCTCCACAGGAGAACCTCACGTTAAGACAGCGTATGCATGCGAGGCTCTCCTGCTCAAGAGGTGAAGCCGGAAATTATCCGGCATCACCCCCATCGACGCCGCAATTCTTCCCGCTCGACACCGTTCGCGCGATCGCTTCGCCTACGCCGTCCAGGGCACGGCGGGCCGACGGCAGGAAGTCGACCAACCCCAGGAATCCGTGGAACATCCCCGGATGATGGTCCTCGTGGGCGCTCGTGCCCGCCTCGCGGAGCGCGCGAACGTACGCAGCCCCCTCGTCGCACAGCGGATCGCAGCCCGCGGTGACCACGTGGGCGGGCGGCAGCCCCGTGAGGTCCGCGCGCAGGGGCGAGGCCAGCGGGTCCGCGCCGTCGCCGCCGGGCCCGAGGTACTGCTCCCAGAACCAGCGCAGGTGCGTGGCGGTCAGGAAGTACCCCTCGGCGTTGCGCCGCACCGAAGCGGTGTCCTGGGCGGCGTCCAGGGCGGGGTAGACGAGGACCTGGAGGGCGACCGCCGGCCCGCCCCGCTCGCGGGCGAGCAGCAGCGCGGCGGCCGCCAGGTTGCCGCCCGCGCTGTCCCCGGCGATCACCAGCGCCCCGGGGTCGCCCCCGAGCTCGGCCACCTGCCCGGCCGCCCAGCACAGGGCGGCGTGGGCATCGTGGACGGCGGCCGGGAAGGGGGCCTCCGGAGCCAGCCGGTAGTCCACGGACACCACCACCGCACCGGCGGACCGGCACAGGTGCCGCGCGGTGGCATCGTGCGTGTCCAGATCGCACAGCACCCACCCGCCGCCGTGGCAGAACACCACGGTCGGCCGGGGCCCGGGCCACCGCTCCGGGTCGGGCCGGTACACGCGCACGGGCAGCGGCGGCGCCCCGGCGGGCCCGGGCACCGCCCGGTCCTCGACGCCGGCGACGGCGGGCGACGGGATCGGTGACACCGGGAGCGCCGCGAGGATCCGGCGGGCCGTGGCGGCGTCGGTGACCCGGCCGCCGACGTCGGGGAAGGCATCGGCCAGGGCGTCGGCGAAGGGGCGCACCCCCGGATCGAGCCGGTCGGGGTCGGGAGCGAAGGGCTCGGCGGGAGGAGAGGGCGTGGAGGGCGTGGACGGCATCGGAGGTACCTCCGGCAGGGGTCTCGGATCGCGTGTCGCGCATCGGTCACTACCGCCGTGACGCCCCTCTCACACCTCCCGGAAGGAAGGGATGACCTTCTCCCCCCACTGCCGCAGCGTCTCCAGGCAGGCCTCCTGCGGCACGGTTCCCATCTGGATCAGGCACATCACCTCGTCCGCCCCGGCCTCCCGCAGCCGTTCGACGTAGGCGATCGCGTCGTCGGCGCCGCCGTAGGCGTGGTCCGCGTGGAAGGTGGCGCTCGCGCCGGGCCGGACCGGGATGTCCAGCTCGTGCAGACGCGCCACCACCTGCTCGGCGGCCCGGCGCAGCTCCGCCCCCTCGTCCGCGCCGGCGACCACCGCCTCGTCGGGGACGCCCGCGCCGCCGTACCAGTGGCCGATGGACTGGGCGAAGAAGCGCTGGCCCCGGATCCCGATCCGGCGGGCCCGCTCCGGATCGTCGAGCACGATGGTCGGGCAGAGCACCGAGAAGTGGTCGTTGACCACGCTCGACACGAACCGGGAACCGTCGCGTCCGGCGATCGCCGCGTCGTACGCGGCGCGCATCGCGGCGATCGACTCCGGTCCGGCGAAGCCCATCACCAGGGCGCCGACGCCCAGTTCGGCGGCTTGGCGCAGGGTGTCGGCGCGGCTGCACGCGAGGAACAGGGGCGGGTGCGGGGTCTGCCGGGGCCGGGGCAGGATCGGGTGCGGATCGATGTCGATCAGCTCGCCGTGGTACTCCAGCTCGTCCTCCTGCCAGGCCTTGCCGATGATCCGCAGCGCCTCCTCGACCTCCTGGGTCGTGCGGTCGCGGTCCACCCCGCACAGCGAGGTCTCCTGCTCGGTGCCGCCGCGGCCCGCCCCCAGGTCGAGCCGCCCGCCGGAGAGCAGGTCGAGCATCGCGGCGCGCTCCGCGACCCGGACGGGATGGTTGAAGTGGAAGGGCATGCACACCACGCCGTGCCCGATGCGTATGGTGTGCGTCTTGGCCGCGACCCACGTCAGGAACACCTCCGGAGCGCTCATGTGGGCGTACCACTTCAAGGAGTGGTGCTCGACGGCCCAGATCCGGTCGAAACCCATCCGTTCGGCCAGGACGGCCTGCTCGACGCAGTCCCGGATGACCTGGTGCTCCCGCTCCACGGTCGGGTCGGCGAGCTGCGCCTCGAAGATGACGGAGAACTTCACGATGCCTCCAGGGTTGCGTCCTGCGCCCGGTCTCACTTCAATTCGGAATATGACTAGTAGTCAGACCTCGAAGAAGCAAGAGGCACGGGGCGAACTGCCGCCGACCGCGTGGGCGGTGCTCGGCCTGCTGTCCTTCCCCGGCGAGCGGACCGGGTACGAGCTGAAGAAGTGGGCGGACTCCTCGCTCCGCTTCTTCTACTGGTCGCCCGCGATCAGCCAGATCTACGCCGAGCTGCGGCGCCTGGAGGAGCTCGGATACGCCGCCTCCACCCGCTCGGGGCCCGAGGAGGTCCGCGCCAAACGGCGGTACGCGATCACCGCCGCCGGGCGCGCGGCCCTGGCGGGTTGGGCCTCGGACACCGCCGAGGCCGGGCCCCCGGTGCTCAAGCACGGGCTGCTGCTCCGGGTCTGGCTGGGGCACCTGGCCGAGCCGGAGCGGCTACGGGCCCTGGTCATGGAGCACCTGGAGCGCACCCGGGGCGAGCTGGACTCCGTACGGGCGGCCCTCGCGGCCGCGGACGAACCGGGCTGGGCCTTCCCCCGGCTGGCGCTGCGCTGGAGCGAGCGACAGCACCTGGCCGAACTGGAGCTGACCGGGGCCCTTCTCGCGGACCTCGCGGAGCTCCCGGCGCCGGTCGCGGGCGGCACCGGGAGTCACCCTGGACCTGAGGTCGAGGGTCGGGGTCAAGGCGATGGGGACGCGCCCACGGCAGGGTGACGCCGGACGACGACGGCCGCCGTGCACAACCCTTGGCGGGAACCGGCCGGAGGGTCCTGCCGGAGCGCTGCACGGGCGGTCCCATCGCACCGTCGGCGCACTAGCATGCGTCCTCACCACGCGGGCGGTCGGGACACCGCGGCCGCGTGGGGAGCCGCCGTCGACGGAAGCGAGAGAACCTTGACTTTCCTCACCATCGGTCACCGCGGGGTCATGGGTGTGGAACCGGAGAACACCCTCCGGTCGTTCGTCCGCGCGCAGCGCAGCGGCATGGACGCGATCATGCTGGACCTGCGGCTCAGCAAGGACGGCGCACTCGTCGCCCTGCACGATCCCGAGGTCGACCGGACCACGGACGGCTCGGGAGCCGTCGCCGATCTGACCCTCGCGGAACTGCGCGGACTCGACGCCGGTCACGGCGAGCGGGTGCCGGTCTTCGAGGAGGTGCTGGACGCGGTCGCCGCGCCGCTGTTGGCCACGGTGCGGGACCTCGGCTGCGCCCGGGTGCTGGCGGAGGTGATGCTGCGGCGGGACCTGACCGGCCGGGTCGAGGTCTGCTCGGAGGAGGACGCGGTGCTCGCCGGGATCGCCGAGCTGGTGCCGGGGGTGCGGACCGTGCTGAGCGCGCGCGACTACGGCACGGACGTCGTGGAGCGGGCGCTGGCCGTCGGCGCGCGGACGCTCGCGCTGGACATCCGGCGGCTCACCCTGGAGACCGTCGAGTCGGCGCACGCGGCCGGGCTGCGGGTGACGGGCTGGACGGTCAACACGCTGGAACGGCTGAAGCTGGCGCGGGCGTTGGAGCTGGACGCCGCGGTGACGGACCTGCCGGAGATCCGGCGCACGGGCCGCTTCACCGCCTGATCCGCCCCGCCACGGGCCGGTCCCCCGTCGCGCCCGCCCGGCTCAGAGCTGCTTGACGAGCAGCTCGAAGGCCAGGTCGGCGCGGCGCGGGATGCCGAAGCGCTCGTCGCCGTACGGGAAGGGGCTCAGCTCGCCGGTGCGCCGGTAGCCGCGGCGCACGTAGTAGGCGATGAGTTCCTCGCGCACGTTCACCACGGTCATGCGCATCTCCTTGGCGTCCCACTCCTCGCGCACCCGGCGTTCGGCCTCGGCCATGATCTCCTTGCCGAGGCCGGCGCCCTGGAGTGCGGGGCGGACCGCGAACATCCCGAAGTAGGCGTGGTCACCGCGGTGTTCGAGGTGGCAGCAGGCGACGAGTTCGCCGTCGCGCTCGACCACCAGCAGGATGCTGTCGGGGGTCGCGATCACCTCGCGCACGCCCCGCTCGTCGGTCCGCTGCCCGTCGAGGTAGTCCGCTTCGGTCGTCCAGCCGCCCCGGCTGGCGTCGCCGCGGTACGCCGACTCCACGAGCGCCACCAGAGCCGGTACGTCCGAGTCGTCGGCGTCGCGGAAGCTGAGGGCCGTGGTGCGGGTGGGCTCGGCGGTCGACATCGGTGCGGCTCCGTTCGGAAAAACTGGCATATGACAAGCCTGGTGCGGCCCAGGAGAGCCTAACCCGGTCGGCGTGCGGCCCCCCTGGGGCGGGCATCTCTTCCGGTGACGCCGACGAACCGGGGGGTTCCGCCGTGCACGGTCCCGCGATGTCCTTTCCCACCTCCACCGCCGCCACCGTGTCCGGCTGGCTGCTGGTGGCGCTGTGCGCCCTGAGCGGTGCGTACTGCCTGCTGCGGGCGCGCAGAGCGGAGCGGGCCGCTCGGGGGGCGGCGGGCGGCGAGGCGCTGATGGGCTTCGGGATGGCGGCGATGGCCGCGCCGACGGGGACCGGGGCGTGGGGGTCCGGGGTGCTGCTCGCGGTCTTCTGCGCGGCGTCGCTGCACGCGGTGTGGTTGCTGCGGGGCGGCATCCACCACGTCCACCACCTGGTGGGGTCGCTGGCCATGGTCTACATGACGGTGACGATGGGGGCGGCGACGGCCGCGGGGGCGGGCGGCGCACACGCCGGGGGCCACGGCGGGAGCCACGGCGAGGGGCTGGCCCCGGGGCTGCCGTTGGTGACCGGGGCCCTGCTCCTCTACTTCGCGGGGTACGTGCTGCTCGGCGGGGCGCGACTGGTGACGACGGCCGGCGCGCCGGCGCTCGCCCTGGTGCCGGGCGCCCCGGTGGGGCTCGGGCGCGGGGCCGCCGAGGTGACGCGGGCGTGCCGACTGGCCATGGGAATGGGGATGTTGGCCATGCTGCTCACCATGTGAGGTGCCGCGCGCGGGGGCGGCCGGGGGTGACGTGTCGTGCGTCACCAATGGACGGTGTCCATACCCGTGGGCAGCTCCGCCCTCCTAAAATGCGCCCATGATGGTCCCCGCCGTTCTCCTGCTGCTCGGCGCCCTGACCTCGCTCCTCGCCCCCCGACTGCTGGCCCGTGCCGAGTGGCCCGAGCGCGAGCCCGTGGTGGCCCTGTGGGTGTGGCAGTGCGTGGTGGCCGCGGTGCTCCTGTGCTTCGCCCTGTCGATGCTGCTCAGCGCGGCCGCCGCCTGGCTGGCGGTGCGCGGTCCGCTCTTCGCTTCGGCGCCGCGCGGGGTGGTCGACGCGTACGCGCTGGGCTCGGGCTCCGGTCCCTGGGCCGCCGGGACCGCGCTGGTGCTCGCGGGCGGCGGGCTGTGGACGGGGGCGATGCTGGCCGCGGAGGTGCTGCGGGCGCGCTCGCGCCGGCGCGCCGAGCGGGCCGAACTCCTGGTGCGGGCGCCGTTGCTGCCGGGCGAGGAGCCCGACCGCGGCCGCCTGGTCGTCCTGGAGGGGCGGCGGCCCGACGCGTGGTGGCTGCCGGGCGCCGCTCCGCAGCTGGTGGTCACCACGGGTGCGCTCGGGCGGCTCAAGGGCCAGCAGCTGGACGCCGTGCTCGCACACGAGCAGGGGCACGCGGCGGCCCGGCACGACTGGCTGCTGCACTGCTCGCGCGCGCTGTCGGGGGCCTTCGGGCAGGTCCCGGTGTTCGCCGCGTTCGAGGCGGAGATGCACCGGCTGGTCGAGCTGGCCGCCGACGACGTGGCCTCGCGGCGGTACGGGCGCCTCACCGTGGCGCTGGCGCTGGTCGGGCTGAACGAGGACCGCGGCGTGTTCGGGCCCTGCCCGACCCCGCACGCCCACGTCCCCGCGCGGGTCCGCCGGCTGCTCTCGGCCGCGCCGCGGCTCTCCCCCGTGCGCCGGCTGCGGCTGACCGCGCTGGCGGCCCTGGTGCCGGCGATCCCGGTACTGGTGGCGTTCGTACCCGGGCTCAGCACCCTGACGTAGCGGGACCTCGCCCGCAGGGGCGCGGGGGACGGGTGCGCGGGCCGGGTGCGAGGATCGGTGCATGACCGGGGCTCTCGTACGACGGACCGCGACCGGGTGCGTGCTGCTCGCCGCTGTGCTCACGGCCCTGGTCGTGGTCCGATGGCCGCCGCTGCTCGCTTTCGACGCCCGGGTCGCGCGGTCCCTGCACGCGTACGCGCTCGCGCATCCGGCGCCCACCCGGCTGCTGCGGGTGCTCACCGACTGGCCGTGGGACCCCTGGACCATGCGGGCGGCTGCGGCGCTCGCCTGCCTGTGGCTGTGGCGGCGCGGGGAGCGGGCCCTCGCGCGGCGGTTCGGCGCCGCCGTCCTCGCCGCGTCCGTGGTGTCGCAGGGACTCAAGGCGGCGGTGGGGCGCGAGCGGCCGGTGTGGCCGGACCCGGTGGACTCCGCGCACTTCGCGGCGTATCCGTCGGGGCACGCGCTGACGGCGACGGTGGTGTGCGGGCTGCTGCTGTGGCTGCTCCCCCGCTCCCGCGGGGCGCGGACCGCCGCTTTCGGCGGCGCCCTGGTCTGCGTCCTCGGGGCCGGCTTCAGCAGGCTCTACCTGGGTGTGCACTGGGCGTCGGACGTGGTCGGCGGCTGGTTGCTGGGCGCGGCGCTGGCCGCCTTCGCGATCGGTGGGGCGGGAGCGCCGCGGAGCGGCGAAATCCGGACAGGAACGGCCGGCGGTGGGCGATCCCCCGCGTCGCCCACCACCGGTCGGCCCGCGCGCTGAGTATATTGGCCCGGAGCCAGTCAACGCAGGAGCAAGCATGGTCCCGCGCAGCCCGTCGGTCAATGAAGAATTGCGCAGACGTTCCCGGGAGCGGCTGCTCCAGGCCACCGTCGAACTCGTCGGCGAACGCGGTTACGAGGCCACGACCCTCGGCGACATCGCGGACCGGGCGGGCGCGGCGCGCGGCCTGATCTCCTACTACTTCCCGGGCAAGCGCCAGCTGTTGCAGTCCGCGGTGCACCGCCTCATGTTCCGCACCCTGCACGAAGCGCTGGAGCGCGAGCCCCGGCCCACCGGAGCGGACGCCGGGCGGGAGCTGCTGGCCCGGGCGATCGACGCGGTCCTCGGGCTGGCGCTGGAGCATCCGCTGCTGATGCGCACGCACATGGCGGGCATCCTCGCGAACGAGGGCTTCGTCCAGTGCCCGGAGCAGCAGCGGCTGGCGGAGCTGCTGCGGGAGACGGTGGCCCGGCACGGCGCGGACGATCCGGACGTGGACCCCGATCGGGACTACCCGCTGCTGCGGGCCCTGCTGATGGGCGCGGTGTTCGCCGTCCTGTTGCCCGGGGCGCCGATGGCGGCGGCCCGACTGCGGGCAGAGCTCTTCCAGCGCTACGGGCTCGACTGGGAGCTGGGGGTCCCGCCGGACGGCGGGCCGCCCGACGGAACGTTCCTCTAGAAGGGCCCGACGTTCTCAGTGGTATTCGGGCTGCGACTGGACGTTCAACCGGTCCGTCCAGACCCACTTCGCGCTCTCGGTGCGCCAGTCGTCCAGGCGCAGCACGTCGAGGCCCTTGGTGATGTCGTTCGCGTAGATGTGGCCGTTGTAGTAGTACGCCGACCAGGCCCCGCCCAGGGTCAGCTTGTCGGTGCTGAGCGGGCCGCGCTCGAAGTAGGCGATCTCCTTCGGCCGGGTGGAGTCGGTGAAGTCCCAGACGGACACGCCGCCTTGGTACCAGGCTTGCACCATGATGTCGCGGCCGCCGCCCACCGGCACCAGTGAGCCGTTGTGGGCGACGCAGTTCTCGGTGTCCGCCTGGTGGCGCGGGATCTTGTAGTAGCCGCGGAAGACGAGCTTGCGCTGGTCGCCGCGGCCGGTGATGTCGTAGATGCCGTCGGCGCCGCGGCTGGGGCCGGTGGCCTCGTTGCAGGTGGCGCCGCCACCGCCGCCCAGCTCGTCGGTGAACACCACCTTGTCCGCACGTTCGTTGAAGGTCGCCGAGTGCCAGAAGGCGAAGTTGACGTTGTCCTGCACGCGGTCGATGACGCGCGGCCGCTCGGGCTCGCTGATGTCGAAGAGGATGCCGTCACCCATGCAGGCGCCCGCGGCGAGGTCCTTCGAGGGCAGCACGGTGATGTCGTGGCAGCCGGTGGTCTGGGAGACCCCGGGGTGGGTGGGCGCGCCCGGGTTGCCGCCGTCGGGGAAGAGCACCGGGAAACCGACGACCGACGCCTGCCGGGGGTCCTTCTTCGGAACCTTGACGATCGAGATCCCGTCGTGCGGCGGTTGGCAGTCCGGGAAGGCCGCGCTCGGCGAGTACGAGGAGACGTAGAGGTAGGCGTCGCCCCGCTTGCCCGGCACCAGGGTGTGGGTGTGCGAACCGCAGGCCGTCTCCACCGACTTGATGTATTGGGGGTTCTTCTTGTCGCGGATGTCGAAGATCTTGATGCCTTCCCACGACGACTTCTCGGTCGCGGGCTGCGAGACGCTGTTGCAGGAGTCGTCGCTGCGCGAGGAGTCGGTGGAGAGGAAGAGCAGATCGCCCAGGACGGAGACGTCGTTCTGGCCGCCGGGGCAGAGCACGGTGGTGACGGTCTTGGGGGCGCTCGGGTTGCCGATGTCGTAGATGGTGAAGCCGTCGTAGCTGCCCGCGTAGGCGTACCGGCCCTGGAAGGCGATGTCGGAGTTGATCACGGCCGGGTTGGCGCTCGGGACGTTGGCCAAGGGGGTGATGTTGCGGCTGTGGACGATCTCGTCCTGGCCGGGGATCTCGGAGGAGATGGTTCCGGTGGCCGGAGGGCCGGCTGCGCTCCGGCCGGTGCCTAACGGAGTCAGGTCTCCCGGATCGGGGGTGGCGGAAGCGGGGCCGGCGACGGCGAGGAGCGTCACGAGGAGTCCGGCTCCGGCCGCGGCCGCGGCCAGGGTCCTGGTCCGGGTGCGTGCTCTGGGGATGCGCTGTGGGGCCGATGGGACTGACGAGGTCATTGTGTCCTCCCTTGGGGGCGTTCCGAGCCCTATCGACGGGAACGGAACCAGTACCCCCGACTCCCGCAGTATCTTCCTTTGCATGGCCATGACAACAGCGCGCATCGCGGCACGCCTGGTCCGCCGGCGCATCGCGACTGCCCTGCGCCCCGCCCTCGTCCTCGGCGTCATCGGTGCCACGGGCGCCCTCGGTGTTCTGGGGCTGACCTCCTGCCGCGTCGGCGGTGACGACGAGGGGGCCGCCGCCGGGCCGGTGGTCATCGCCCCGGGCCGGCCGGGCGAGGGGTCCCGCACCCTCTCCCCCGGTCAAGCCGCGCGGGAACGGCCCGACGACAGCCCCAACGCCGCCGACCTGAGCTACGTGCGCCGGATGACCGAGCACCACCGGCAGGCCCTGACGATGAGCGCGCTGGCGCCCCAGCGCGCCTCGGCGGAGCCGGTCAAGCGGCTGGCCGAACGGATCGCGGCGGCCCAGCGGCCGGAGATCGCGGTGATGGAGAGCTGGCTGGCCAACCACCCGGACCCGGGCACGGCCCCGACGGGCGGGAGCGGCCGGGCCACCGAAGGTCCCGCGGCCCACGACCACGGCGGGGCGGCCATGCCCGGGATGGCCACCGCGCGGCAGCTGGCGGAGCTGACGGCCGCCACGGGCCCGGACTTCGACCGGCTCTTCCTCCGTCTGATGATCGCCCACCACGAAGGGGCCGTGACGATGGCGGGCGAGGCCCTCGCGGGCGGGAACAACGGGGCTGTGGAGGAGATGGCGAACGAAGTGGTCGCCCAGCAGAGCGCCGAGGTACGCCGGATGCGCGCGATGGGCTGACGGTCCGGGACGACGGTGCCATGCTGGATCCCTCTGCGGAAGGAGACCCTCCGTGCTTCGTGTCGCCGTGGTCGGTTCGGGCCCGAGCGGGGTCTACGCCGCACAAACCTTGGTCCAGCAGCGCGAGGTGCCGGGCGTGCGGGTCGACGTACTGGACCGACTGCCCTGCCCCTACGGGCTCGTGCGCTACGGCGTGGCCCCCGACCACGAGAAGATCAAATCGCTCCAGGGCAGCCTGCGCGGCGTCCTGGAGGACGAGCGGATCCGCTTCCTCGGCAATGTCGAGGTGGGCGGGGAGACGCTGACCACCGGGCGGCTGCTGGAGCTGTACCACGCGGTGGTGTACTGCGTGGGCGCCGCACGGGACCGGATGCTGGGGATCCCGGGCGAGGAGCTGGCCGGGGTGCACTCGGCGACCGCCTTCGTCTCCTGGTACAGCGCGCACCCGGACGCGGCGGCGGCGGCCTTCGGCCTCACCGACGTGCGGGCGGCGGTGGTGGTCGGGGCGGGGAACGTCGCCGTGGACGTGACCCGGATCCTGGCCCGCGGCGCACCGGAGCTCCGGCTCACCGACATGCCGGAACCGGCCCTGGGGGCACTGGCGGCCAGCGGGATCCGCGAGGTGGCCATGGTGGCCCGGCGCGGGCCCTCGCAGGGCAAGTTCACCACCAAGGAGCTGCGCGAACTCGCCACCCTGCCCGGGGTGGACACCACGGTCCTGCCCGACGAGCTGACACGGGATCCCGCCTACGCCGACCCGGCGGCCGCGGCCGCGCTGCCCGCCGTGAACCGGCGCAACGTGGAGGTGCTGCGGGACTGGACGGCGCACCCGCCGGACGCGGGGGCGCGGCGGATCACCCTGCGGTTCTTCCTGCGGCCCGTCGAGGTGCTGGGCGGGGCGGACGGACGGGTGCGCGGGGTGCGCTTCGAGCGCACCGCCCCGGACGGGCGCGGGGGCGTGTCGGGAACCGGGACGTTCGAGGACATCGACGCCCAGTTGGTGCTGCGGTCGGTCGGCTACCAGGGCGTCCCGCTGTCCGGGCTGCCCTTCGACACGGCGCGCGGTACGGTCCCCCACGCGGCGGGCCGGGTCCTGCGGGACGGCCGGGCCTCCCTCGGCGAGTACGTGGCCGGCTGGATCAAGCGCGGCCCGACCGGGGTCATCGGTACCAACCGTCCCTGCGCGAAGGAGACCGCCTCCTCGCTGCTGCAGGACGCGGGCGCGCTGGCCCGGCGCGAGCTGCCCGGTGACCCCCTGGACGCCCTGCGCGCGGCGGGCCTGACCCCCGTGCTGTGGCCGGGCTGGCTGGCGATCGAGGCCGCGGAGTCGTCGCTGGGCCGCTCCCTGGGCCGCCGCTCGGTGAAGATCCCGGACTGGCCGGGCCTCCTCGCGGCGGCCACCGGGGAGTAGGCCGTCTCGGGCCGGGGTCTGGTTCCTAAGGCCGGCGGAACAGGCCGGCCCAGAGGAAAGGTTCGCCGAAGCGCGGGGAAGCGGGCGGTTCGTCGCGCATGCGGCGGAGTTCGACCTCCGTGAGGTCGGCGAAGATCGCGCGGAGCGACTGCGCCGTGTAGGCGAGGCCACCGTGGAGGCGCGCCTGGCCGTAGAACTCGGCGTCGGGGAGCTCGGAGCCCATGCCCGCTTCCCCCGCCGCGAAGCAGGTGAGCGAGAAGTGGCCGCCGGGGGCCAACGACCGCTCCAGCAGGGCCAGGTAGCTGATCCGGCGGTGCGGTGGCAGGTGGTGGAAGCAGCCGGAGTCGAGGATGAGGTCGTACGGGCCGCTCCAGGCCGTCGCCGCGGCCGGGTCGAAGATGTCGCCGTGGTGGAAGCGGACGTCGAGGCCCGCTTCCGCCGCGCGCTCCCCCGCCCAGGCGAGGGCCGCCGGGGACAGGTCGACCGCGTCCACCTCGAAGCCGAGCGAGGCGAGGTGGAGGGCGTTACGGCCGGGCCCGCAGCCGAGTTCGAGCGCGCGGCCCGGCGCGATCACGCCCCGGTCGAGCGCCTCGGCCAGGTGCTCGTCCGGTTTCGCCACGAAGAACGGCACGGCTCTGCTCCGGTCCGCGTAGAAGCCGTCCCACCAGTCGGCCGCCCCGGCCGTCCAGCGGTCGGCTTCGGGCGCGAACAGCCCGTCCATGAGCTGGAGTACGTCGTCGATGGTGCGGATGTTCCGGTCCATCCGGCCCCCTTCCCCTATAGGGAAACCCTAGGCCGCATCTTGGCGAAAGGCCAGGTCAGGCGGGGTACACCGAAGCCCTGACCGCCCCTCTGGCGAGCGGCGCCACGAGGACCGACGCTCCCCGACCGGCCCCCGCGCGCACGGCCGCTGAAGGGCCCGCCGAGGGGCTCCACGGGGGCGCGGGCGGCGCCCCCGGGCGGGCTTTCGTGTCAGTCGGCCGCGCGCTCCGCCTCGGCGGAGGCGGCCGTCAGGATGCCGTCGAGGAGGCCCGGGAAGAGGGCTTCCAGGTCATCCCGGCGCAGGTCGTTGAGCTTGGTGGTGCCGCGGTAGGTCTGGCGCACGACCCCGCTCTCGCGCAGCACCCGGAAGTGGTGCGTGCTCGTCGACTTGGTCACCGGCAACTCGAAGTACGAGCAGGCCAGTTCACCGCCTCCGCCCGCCAACTCGCGGACGATGGACAGCCGCACCGGATCGGAGAGGGCGTGCAGCACGCTCTCCAACCGGATCTCGGCGGGAGACGGGTGGTCGAGGGAACGGGCGGTGGCGCTGGGCTCCGTCATGTGTACTCCTCCACTCACTGGACACCACGATGGTACGAGAACCATCGTAGTACATCGCCCGCCGGGGATCCGGCGCAAGACGACACCCGCGACCCGGCACGCACCCCCGTCAGGAGCGGTGGTACTGGTTCGGGCGACGGACCTCCGCCCCCAGCTCACCCGCCGCGCGCCGCGCCCAGTGCGGGTCGCGCAGGAGTTCACGCCCGAGCAGCACCGCATCCGCCTCGCCATTGGCCACGATCTTCTCCGCCTGCGCCGGCTCGGTGATCAACCCCACCGCCGCGGCCGGGAATCCGGCCTCCGCCTTGACCCGCGCGGCGAACGGCACCTGGTAGCCGGGGCCGACGGGTATGCGGACGTCCGGGGCGAGCCCACCGGTGGAGACGTCGAGCAGGTCCACCCCGTGCCGTTCGAGCACCTCGGCCAGCCGGACCGTCTCATCGGCGGTCCACCCGCCCTCTTCGAGCCAGTCGGTGGCGGAGATCCGGAAGAACAGCGGGAGTTCCTCGGGCCACTCGGCGCGCACCGCATCCACCACGGCGAGGGGGAAGCGGATCCGGTTCTCGAAGGAGCCGCCGTACTCGTCGGTGCGCCGGTTGCTGTGCGGGGAGAGGAACTCCCCGATCAGATAGCCGTGCGCGCCATGGATCTCCACGACCTGGTAACCGGCCGCCAGCGAGCGCCGGGTGGCGGCCGCGAACTGCTCGACCACCTCCTGGATCCCCTCCACCGTCAGCTCGTGCGGCACGGGGTGACCCTCGGCGAAGGGCACCGCGCTCGGCGCGCTCGGCTGCCAGCCGTGCCCCTCGGGGCCGATCGGGGCGCCGCCCTTCCAGGGCGCGTCGGTCGACGCCTTGCGCCCCGCGTGGGCGATCTGGATCCCGGGGACGGTGCCCTGGGCCTTGAGGAAGTCGGTGATCCGGCGCAGCGCCTCGACCTGGGTGTCGTTCCAGATGCCGAGGTCGTAGGGCGAGATCCGGCCCTCCGGGGAGACGGCGGTGGCCTCCTGGAGGATCAACCCCGTGCCCCCGACCGCGCGGGCCGCGTAGTGCGCGAAGTGCCAGTCGTGGGCCACACCCGCCCGCGGGCCCGTGGGCTCCGCGCTGTACTGGCACATCGGGGCCATCCACACGCGGTTCGGCGCGGTCACAGAACGGAGGGTGTAGGGCTCGAACAGGGTGGTACTCATCTGGACTCTCCACGGGATGCGGCCGGCGGGAGCCGGGCACGACGACTAAGTACGAGACACACCGTACTACGGAATCCCTCGTACTACGAGACCTCTCGTACAAGTTCTTCGAGTTCGGTCCGCAGCGCCAGCGCCAGCTCGTCCAGGTCCGGGACCGCGGCCCCGTCGGCCACCAGGCCGTAGTGCACCGTCCCCCGATAGCTGGAGACCGCGACGGCCAACGCGTGCCCCTGGGCCAGCGGGGCCAGCGGGTAGATCTCGCGGACCGCGCTGCCGCCGAGCGAGAAGCCCAACCCGGGCAGCGGCACGCTGGTGACGAGGATGTCGAACAGCAGGCGCGCGGCCTGCGCCAGCAGCGGCCCGCCGAGCCGGTGGCCGAGCGGGTGCACGTGGTCGGCGAGGAGCGCCACCGCCCCCGCGCCCCGGGCCGGCCCGGCCTCCTTGTTCCGGTCCATGTCCGCCCGCACGGCGTCCAAGCGCCGCAGCGGCTCCCCCTCGGTGACCGGGAGCCGCAGCAGGTAACCGGAGAGCCGGTTCCCGCCGTCGGAGCCGCCGCGGGTGCGCCGGCGGGAGACGGGTATGAGGGCGCGCGGCCCGCTGCCGCCGTGCACAGGTTCGCCGCGCCCGAGCAACCAGCGCCGCAGGGCGCCCGCGACCAGGGCGATGAGCACGTCGTTGACGGTGCCCCCGGCGACCTTGCGGATCCGGTTCACGTCGTCCAGGTCGAGCGCGACCCCGGCGAGCGCCCGGGTGCCGGCCGCGGCGCCGCCGCCCGCGCTCAGCCCGTCGGGCACACCGAAGGGCAACCCCGACCGGGCCACCGCGGCGCCGATCTCCAGCGCCTGTCCGACGTCCTGGACCCGCGCCGCCAGCGCCCCGGGCAGCCGGCGCAGGGCCGAGCCGGAGCCGGCCGGCGGGCGGTCGCCGCTCCGCCGCTCCGCGCGGCCCGGGGGGCGCGCGGAGCCCCGTACCGACTGCCCCTCGTCGAACAGCCCGGCGGCCAGCGCGAGGACGCCCAGCCCGTCGGAGAGGGCGTGGTGGAACTTGAAGAGCACCGCGAAGGTGGCCGGATCCGGCCCGGCCAGCACGTGGGCCTCCCAGGGCGGCAGCCCCCGCTCCAGCGGCCTGGCCATCAGCGGCCCGGCGGCGGCGTGCGGGTCCGCGTGCGCGTGCCGCACGAGGGACACGTGCCGGGCCGGGTCGAAGTCCCGGGCGGGCGACCAGGCGGCCGCCCCCACCGGCAGCAGGACGTCGTGGATCCGGCGGCGCAGCCGGGGCACGTCGGCGCAGCGCTCGGCGATCAGCTCGGCGGCGCGGGCGGCCGCGTCCGGACCGGCGGCCTCGAACACGCCGAGGGCGCCGAGGTGCATGGGATGGGAGGCGGATTCGATCCGCCAGAAGGCGAGGTCGAGCGGGGGGAGGTGCTCGGTGGACACGGATCGCCTCTCACACGTCAGCAGAAGGCAGAAGTGAACCCTTTCCGGCTCCGTACGATCAAGTAACCACTTGGCTCGATCCATCTGTCGATCAGGATCGATCAGCAGGTCAGCGCGACCGCGCTCCCCCGCGTGCTTGCCGGGTCACTGTCAGTGGCCGGGTGCAGACTGGCCGGAAGGGATCGTCCCAGGGACAACGACGTCCGGGAGGTGTCGGCCATGTCCGACGTGCTACTGCTCGCAGGAACCCGCAAGGGGCTCTTCATCGGCCGCCGGGGGGCCGACGACCGCTGGGCGTTCGAGGAACCGCGTTTCAACGCGCAGGCGGTCTACGCCGTGGCCATCGACCGGCGCGGCCCCGCGCCCCGGCTGCTGGTCGGCGCGGACAGCCTGCACTGGGGGCCCTCCGTCTTCCGGTCCGACGACCTCGGCGCGACCTGGCACGAGCCGGCCGCGCCCGCGGTCAAGTTCCCCCCGGACACCGGCGCCTCCCTGGAACGGGTCTGGCAACTGCATCCGGCCGGCCCCGAGGCCCCGGGCGTGGTGTACGCCGGGACCGAACCGGCGGCACTGTTCCGCTCCGCCGACCGGGGCGAGACCTTCGAGCTGGTGCGCCCGCTGTGGGAGCACCCCACCCGCGCGGCCTGGGTGCCCGGAGGCGGCGGGGAGGCCGTGCACACCGTGATCACCGATCCGGCCCGCGCGGAGGCGGTGACCGTCGCCGTCTCCACGGCCGGGGTCTTCCGCACGGAGGACGGCGGGGCGAGCTGGGCCCCCTCCAACCAGGGGGTCTCCGCGGTCTTCCTGCCCGATCCGCAGCCCGAGTTCGGCCAGTGCGTCCACAAGATCGCCCAGGACGCGGGGGACGGGGACCGCCTCTACCTGCAGAACCACTGGGGGGTCTACCGCAGCGACGACGCGGGGGCGCGCTGGACGGACATCGGCGCGGGCCTGCCGTCCGACTTCGGTTTCGCGGTGGCCGCCCACCCCCACCGGCCGGACACCGCCTACGTCTTCCCCCTCAACGCCGACTCCGACCGGGTCCCGGCCGACCACCGCTGCCGGGTCTTCCGCACCCGGGACGCGGGGGCCAGCTGGGAGCCGCTCAGCGCCGGGTTGCCCTCCGGCGACCACTACGGAACGGTGCTGCGCGACGCCCTCTGCACGGACGACGCGGACCCGGCGGGCATCTACTTCGGCAACCGCAACGGCGAGTTGTACGCCAGCGCCGACGACGGCGACACCTGGCGACTGCTGGCCGGGCACCTGCCCGACGTGCTGTGCGTACGGGCCGCGGTGATCGACTGACGGGGAACCGACCGCCGCCACGCATCAACTACAGTTGCGCAGCGTGGCAGCACGACCTTTGAGCGAGATCGTCGAGCCGGGCTGGGCCCGCGCTCTGGAACCGGTGGCGGAGCAGATCGCCGCGATGGGCGACTTCCTGCGCGCCGAGATAGCGGCGGGCAGGACGTACCTGCCGAGCGGGGCGAACGTCCTGCGCGCCTTCCAGCAGCCCTTCGACGAGGTGAAGGTGCTCATCGTCGGGCAGGACCCCTACCCCACCCCGGGGCACGCGGTCGGGCTGTCCTTCTCGGTGGCCCCCGACGTGCGCCCGGTGCCCGGCAGCCTCGACAACATCTTCCGGGAACTGCACAGCGACCTCGGCGTGCCCCGGCCCGCGAACGGCGACCTGACCCCCTGGACCCGCCAGGGCGTCCTGCTGCTCAACCGCGCCCTGACGACGGCCCCGCGCAAGCCCGCCGCCCATCGGGGCAAGGGCTGGGAAGCGGTGACGGAGCAGGCGATCCGGGCCCTGGTGGCCCGCGGCAAGCCGCTGGTTTCGGTGCTCTGGGGCCGAGATGCCCGGAATCTGCGCCCCCTGCTGGGGGAGCTGCCGGCCCTGGAGGCGGCGCACCCCTCCCCCATGTCGGCGGACCGCGGGTTCTTCGGGTCCAAGCCCTTCAGCAGGGCAAACGACCTGCTGGTCCGCCAAGGGTCACAGCCAGTGGACTGGCGCTTGCCGTCCGTCAGTTGATCGTATCTGAACTTCACCGGATAAATACGGACAGATGCCGCTCGACCGGGCCCTGCCCGAACCCCCGGTCCGGGAAAGCCAGTAGCATGCGGCGCCATGAGCTCCCCCACTGGGCCCGCGAATGGCCTGCCCGTACGAATGCCGCGACCCCGCCAGACCGGACGGCACCGCCGGCCCGAGCCCGCGGTGGCGCCCGAGGGCGCTCCCGCGCTGGTGCTCGCCGTGCCCGGTGTGCCCTCGGCCGCCTCGCGGGGGTACGCGGAGGAGATCCTGAGCATCGGGCGCTCCGAGCTGCCCGGCCTGGACGCGCACATCGGTTTCCTCGACGGCGATGACACCCCGGGCGCCGAGTTCCCCGCCCTGTCGGGCGTCCTGACCGCGATCGGACACCAGCGCGCGGCGCGCGCCGAGTTCGCCCGCGCGAGCGGCCAGGAGGTGCCCCCGCCCAGCGGCCCGGACGCCGTGGTGGTCCCGCTGCTCGTCGGCCCCGACAGCGACCTGCTGCGCCGGATCCGCCAGGCGATGATGGACTGCGCCGCCGCCGTCGAGCTGGCCGACGTGCTCGGTCCGCACCCGCTGCTGGCGGAGGCCGTGCACGTACGGCTCTCCGAGGCGGGCCTGGCCCGTGCCGACCGCGCCCGACTGTTCACCGTGACCACCGCCGCCGACGGCATCATCCTGGCCACCACCGGTGGCCCGGAGGCCGTCCAGGCCGCCGGGATCACCGGGATGCTGCTGGCCGCGCGCCTCGCGGTGCCGGTGATGGCCGCCGCCCTGGACCAGGAGGGTTCCGTGGCCGCCGTCGCCGACGAGCTGCGCCAGTCCTCCGGCGCCGTCCAGCTGGCACTGGCCCCCTACCTGATCGGGCCGGAGGCCGCCGACGGTCTGGTCGACACCGCGTGCAAGGAGGCCGGCTGCGCCGCGGCCGACGCCCTCGGCGCGTACCCGGCGCTCGGCAAGCTCGCCGTCGCCCAGTACAGCCGCGCGGCCGGCATCGCCCTGGACGCCCCGGTGCACTGAACCGTTCCCGCACCGCACGAGGGCCCGCCCCCGGACCATCAGGTCCGGGGGCGGGCCCTCTCGCGTGCGGGACCCCGCCGGCGGGCCCTCAGTCGAAGACGACGCAGGTGGCGGCGGGCACCGGGACGGAACCCGCGCGCCGCGGCAAGCCGGTCAGCGGGTCCACGTCGAACCAGGTGACGTCCCCGGAGTGCTCGTTGGCGGCGTACAGCCGCCGCGCGGCCGGGTCCAGGGCAAGGTCGCGCGGCCACCGACCGCCGCAGGACACGCTGCCCGTGAGCTGGGGGCGCGCGCCGTCGCCGGGGAGGGCGACGGCGGCGATCACGTCGATGCCGCGGACGGCCGCCCAGAGGAACCGGCCGTCGGGCGAGACGACGACGGCCGAGGGATAGGCCCGTGCGACCCCTGAGCCGCCCTCTGGGGCGACCGGAACCTCCGCGACCGGTTCCACTGTCCCGGCGGTCGCGTCCCACCGGCAGACGGTCAGCAGCGGCCGCAGCTCGTTCAGTACGTAGAGCAGCGCTCCGCCGGGGTGGAAGGCGAGGTGCCGGGGACCGTGACCCGGCGTCAGCGGGGCTTCGGAGTGCACCCGCAGGGCGCCCGTGGCCGGGTCGAGGGCGCACACGCGGACCGAGTCGGTGCCGAGGTCCACGCTGAGCACCCAGCGCCCGCTCGGATCCGGCAGCACCTGGTGGGCGTGCGGCTCCCGCTGCCGGTCGGCGTCGGGGCCGGAGCCGTGGTGGCGCAGCACCGAAGCCGGGCCGACCGGGCGCCCGTCGGCGGCGCGGGCGAGCGTACTCACGCTGCCCGAGGTGTAGTTCGCGGTGACCAGGTGGCCACTGGCGAGGCTCAGGTGCGTGGGCCCGGAGGCGTCCACGGCGACCGGGGAACCCAGGGGCACGAGCCCGGCGGCGGTCGGCCGGAAGGCTCCGACGGCGCCGCGCTTGGTCTCGCTGACCGCATAGAGCGTCGCGGCGCCGGAACCGCCCGCGCCGAGCACCAGGTACGAGGGGTCGTCGAGGGCGTCGGTGGTGGCGATCGGAGTCAGGGCGCCGCTCACCGGATCGACGGTCGCCGTGGTGATGCCGCGACCGCCCGTCGCGGTGAACGAGCCGACGTACGCGCGCCGTCCGCGCGCGGGCCCGGACTCCGCGGGCCCGGACTCCGCGGGCCCGGACTCCGCGGGCCCGGCCGCCGTCCCGCCCTCGTCGCCGTGCCCGCCCGCATCCGCCCGCTCGCCGCCCCGGTCCGCACTTCCCACGGTCTTCCCCTTTCCGTCGGTTCGTCCGGGGCCGACGGTAACAGAGGGGTCTAGACCAAATCTCGCCCTTGGGCGCGTTCCCGCGCGCCGGCGTGCTGGACGTACGCCGGGCTCTGCTTGCGGTCCTCGTAGGTGCGGTGGAAGACCGGGGTCGCCGAGCCGGACATCGGGGGCACGATCCAGGACCAGTCCGCCCCCACCTCGCGCCCCTTGCGCTCCTCCCGGTCGATGTGGGAGAGGAAGCGGCGGGACTCGGTGTGGTGGTCGGCGATGGTGACCCCGGCGCGGTCGAAGGAGTCGAGCACGGCCCGGTTCAGCTCGACCATCGCCCGGTCCTTCCACAGCGAGCGGTCGCTGGAGGTGTCCAGACGCATCCTGCGCGCCACCTCGGGCAGCAGGTTGTAGCGGTCCTCGTCGCCGAGGTTGCGGGAGCCGATCTCGGTCCCCATGTACCAGCCGTTGAAGGGGGCGGCCGGGTAGTGGATGCCGCCGATCTCCAGGCACATGTTGGAGATCGCCGGAACCGCGTGCCAGCGCAGCCCCCAGTCCGCCCAGTGGTCGCCCTCCGGGTGCTCGATGGGCACCTCCAGCACGGCGTCCTCGGGGAGCTCGAACCAGCGGGGCTTGTCGTCACAGCCCTGCACGACGAGGGGCAGCAGGTCGAAGGCGCCGCCGCGGGCGCCGGTCCAGCCCAGTCGGCACAGGGTCCGGGTCAGGGACGCGTTGCGCGGGTCGCCCACCGGGATCGAGTCCTCGTCGCCGTATCCGGCGTAGCGGATCAGCTGCTCGCTCCAGATCCGTGGCCCGGGGCGGTGCGGGGCGTCCGGGGCGAAGACGGTGATCGTGGGGCGCACCCGCCCGCCGTTGGTCGCGTCCCGCAGGTGCTCGAAGCACTCCTCGGCTATCTCGTCCGCCCCGGTGAGCCCTCTGCGGTCGCGCACGCGCAGCGAGTTCCAGTACAGCCGACCTATGCACCGATTACTGTTGCGCCAGGCGACCCGGGCCCCGTGGACGACCTCGTCGTGGGTGTGCCGGTAGGTTCCGGTCTCCGCCAACTCCGCCCGTACGGCTTCGAGTCGCCTGGCCGGATCACCCGCCTCCGGATTCTCCCGGTGGAACAGCTCGATGAACTCCTGCGCCTCTTCCCACACCTGATGGGCCGTCGGCGTCTGATGCAGAATTTCCATTTCGTGCGGTTACCCCCTGTCCGGGCAGATCCACCCTGTACATGTCAGATGAATGTGCGATGCGGCATCACTCTTTGTACGGGCCGCAGGTCAGCCACGTAAGACAGCTGACCCCGGAACACTCGTTCGAGTGAAATGTGCGCGAATGGCTGCGCCAGCAGGGGCACCGACATAGGATCCGCGGCACGACGAAGGCTCAACCAGCGGTATTCGGCCACGCTCCGTAGCGCCGGACCAGCTCCGCGACGGTGGTGGCGCCCCTCGCCCGCCGCTCCGGCGGAGCGAGCGCTTCGACCTCCGCGCCCAGGGCCGGCAAGGTGCCGAGCGCGTGGTCGACGGACCCGACGGGCACCACCGCGCGCGTCCAGCCGCCCCCCTCGGGCATTCCGGTTTCGGCCAGGGCCGCCGCGCCGCGCCGGACGACGCCCCTCAGCCAGCGCTGACCAGCGGGGAGGGGCGGTCCGAGCGCAGCGGGTGCGCCAGTTCGGAGAGCGCCCGCTCCAGGCCGTGGAGGTGGGCGAGCGCGGGCTCGGCCAGCGGCGGGGGCGTGGCGGCGGCCGCGGGCTCCCGGTCCTGACCGAGGTCGGTGATGGGCGCGGTCAGCGCCTCCACGGCGGCCTCGACCCGCCAGCAGGCGGCGGCGAGCCGGGCGTCGTGGGAGGCGGAGGGGTCGGCCGCGACGGCGGCGAGGCCGCGCACCTCGCGGGCGCAGTCGTCCAGCAGCGCGATGACCCGGCGGGCACGGGCCCGGCGGTCGCGGAAGGGGCTCAGCGGATGGACGAGGGGCGCGAGCGCCATCCGTACGCGCGCCAGCAGCAGCTCCAGCTCCGCGGCGTGCGGGGCCGGGTCGGCGGTCGGCGAGCCGGCGAGGCGGGCCGCGGCGGCCGCGGTGGCGGCGTGCACGCAGCGCAGGGCGCGCTGGATCCAGGCGTCGTTGGTGGCATGGGTGGTGACGGGCAGGACGAGGACCACGGCGAGCGCGGCGCACACCGCACCGACCCCGGTCTCCACCAGGCGCAGCACCAGCAGAGCCGGGTTCAGCACGCCGAGGAGGCCGTAGAGCAGCCCGGCCATCACGGTGACGGCGAGCATCATCCAGCTGTAGGACACGGGGGCGGTGTAGAAGATGCCGAAGACGCACACGGCGACCAGCGCGGCCGTCGGCGCGGGCGCGCCGTGCAGCGGGATCGCGATCAGCAGGCCGACGACGATGCCGATGACCGTACCGAGCACCCGGCGGAAGCCCCGGACCAGCGTCTCGCCCCGCGAGGTGGTGTTGACGAAGATCCACCACGTGGTGCCGACGGCCCAGTACCAGCGGTCCTCGGAGAAGAACTGGCCCAGCGACAGGGCGACCGCGCAGGCGGCCGTGGCCTGGAGCGCCTGGCGGGTGGTGGGCCGGGCGAAGCCGCGCCCGGGCAGCCCCGGGGGCACGGCGGCGGGCGGGTTGCGCCGTTCGATGGGCCACAGCAGGAACCGCACCGCGCCCGCGGCCAGCATGGCGAGCGCCACGGCGGCGTAGAGCTCGGGCAGCTGGGCGGGGACGGCGTGCAGGAACTGGGTGACGAAGAAGCTCATGAAGGCGAAGATGCCGAGGGCATGGCCGCGCGGGCCCCAGCGGCGGGCGTAGACCCCGCAGAAGACGACGGCGAGGAACGCCGCGTCGCGGGCGAGCGGGACGCCGTGCAGGCACGTGGCCAGGGCCAGCACCGGGAATCCGGCCACCGGCAGCAGGGCGGTGGTCGCCCGCTGGGCGCGCACGCTGGCGTCCGTCACGGTGAACAGGGCGAGCAGTGCGGTCAGGCCTCCGGTGATGGAGGCGGTGAGGGAGAAGCCGCACAGTTCGGCAGCGGTGACGGCGAGGCCGATGCCGACCACGGCGCGCAGTGAGTTGCGCAGTCTCAGACGCCCCGGATCCGGAGCCACGAACATCCTCTTCACGGCGGTGTGCCGCCCCCCTTGCGATGCTGCGCTCGCCGGTCGCGCGACGGCCCGGGGTGGTGGGCGTGGGCGGACACGGCGAAGGCACCGTGCTCCGGAGCGGCCTCGTCGCCGTCCGGCGCTGCACGGCGCCGTAAGTACATGGATACGGCACAGATAACCACCCGGAGGCCCAACGGCTCAACTCAGCCTCCGTCGACTGGGCCATTGGCCCAGTCACGAGGGCTGCCGGGTGGCCGGCAGCGGACCGTCGGACCACCTCTTCAGACAGCCTGCGCACGGGCCTCGGCGACGGCCCCCGGCAGCCAGTCGGCGACCCGGGAGAAGGCGAAGCCGAGGCGGGCGGCCCGCCCGTTGTCCATCGCGTAGGAACGGTCGAAGGAGAACGGGGAGGCGGCGCCGTCGCGCACGGTGCGGTAGCGGGGGCGCGGGCCGCCCCCGGCGGCGATCAGCTCGGCCAGCCCGGTCACGTCGAGCGCGCCGTGGGAGGCGGCGTTGACGGCTCCGGTGAAGGTGCCGGCCGCCGCCCAGTGCAGGAAGCGGGCGATCTCCTCGTGGTGCACGAAGGAGGTCGGGCGGGGGTCGGGGTGGACGTCCAGGGGGCGATCCGCGGCGATCCGCTCGACGTAGTGGGCGAGCCGCCCGGTGAAGTCCGCGGCGCCGCCGCCGAGCACGTGGGCGGTCCGGACGGACACGGTGTCGAACTCCGGGTCGGTCAGGAGCACCGCTTCGGCCCGGCGCTTGCCCTCGGCGTAGGCGGTCGCGGGGTCCGGCGCGCCGCCACCCCGCGCCGGGGGCAGGGCGGCGAGGTCGAGGTGGTCCTCGGTGAGCACGGCGCCCGTGTCCGTGCCGGCGCTCGGGACGGTCGGGCCGGGCTGGGCGGGCGGGACGGCGAAGGTGGCGGGGTCGTACACCTCCATGGTCGAGGTCATGACGTACCGCCCGGTGCGACCCGCGAAGACCCGGCGGGCGAGGGCGGCCTGCCGCGGGGTGTAGCAGATCTGGTCGATGACCACGTCGAAGGTGCGCTCGCCGAGGGCCTCGCGCAGCTGCCGCTCGTCGTCGCGGTCGGCGACGAGGCGGGTGGTGCCGGGCAGCGGCTCGGCGGAGCCGCGGTTGATGACGGTGACCGCATGGCCGGCGTCCCGCTCCAGGGCGACCAGGTGCTTGCCGAAGTACCGGCTTCCGCCGATGACGCATATGTTTCGCATGCCCCCGACTCTGCCGCCGGCCGGTCCCCAGCGGAACCGACCACTTACTGAATCCGTATGAAGGAAAACTGATGATCGATGTGCAGCGGCTGCGCGTGTTGCGGGCCGTCGCCGAGCACGGCAGCTTCAACAGGGCCGCCGGGGCGCTGCTGCTCACCCCGTCGGCGGTCTCGCAGCACATCGCGGCGCTGGAACGGACGCTCGGTCACCCGGTCGCGGTGCGCAGCACCCGCGGGGTCACCCTCACCGAGCCCGGCCGGCTGCTGGTCGAGGCGGCGGAGTCGATCTCCGACGAGCTCGATCGGGTGCGGCGGCGGATCGACCGGCTGGGCGCGGAGCGCCCCCGACTGACCCTGGCCACCTTCACCAGCGGTGGCCGCCACATGCTGCCCGGCGCGCTGGCGCGCTTCGTGGCCGTGCTCCCCGAGGTCGAGCTGACCGTCCTGGAGGCCGAGCCGGAGGAGGCGTTGACGATGGTCCGCCGGGGCACGGCCGATCTGGCGCTGACCTACCACTTCGACGGTCCCCGGCCATCGGGACCCGGGAGCCGGCCCGCGCTGGACTGGACGCCGCTGATGGACGATCCGCTGTCGGTGGTGCTGCCGCGCGGCCACCGGCTGGCGGAACGGGGCTCGCTGGGGCTCGGCGAGCTGGCGGCCGAGCGGTGGGTGCTGGGCTGCCTGAAGACGGAGGCGTACCTGCGGCGGTACGCGGCGCAGGCCGGTTTCGAGCTGCGCGTCGCCGCCTCCACGACCGACTACTTCTTCGCGCAGTCGCTGGTCACGGCGGGTGTCGGAGTCTCGCTCGTGCCCCGGGTGTCGCTGGCCCCGGGGCCGGGAGCGGTGGCGGTCGAGGTCGAACCGCCGCGGCCCGCCCGGCACCTCGGGGTGATCGCGGTGCGCTGGCGCGCGCCGCAGCCCTACGTCGAGGCGCTGACCGCCGAGCTGGTCGCCGAGGCCCGCGCGGACAGGGGTGGGGGGGGGGGGGGGGGGGGGGGGCGGGGGGGGGGGGGGGGGGGGGGGGGGGGGGGCCCCCCCCCCCCCCCGCGGCGGCCCCGGTGTCCGTCAGGGGGTGAAGGTCCAGCGCTGCGCCGCGGCGCCCGTGCAGGCGGCCAGCCGGAGCGTGGTCCCGTTGGCCGTGGCGGAGCCGGTCGGGACCAGGCACTGACCGGCGGTGCGCAGGCTGCCGTCCGGCCCCTGTTGCCAGCTCTGCGCGGCCGGGACCGGAGCGGGGGCGCAGGCCCGTACGGTCACGGCGCCGGTGGCCCCGGCCGTCGAGTCGAGGCAGACCCCGCCGAGCCCGGTGAGCCGGCCGTCGCCCTGCAGGCTCCAGTGTTGGTTCGGCCCGCCGTGGCAGGTGTACAGCGTGGGTTCGGTGCCCGGTGCGGTGGCGCTGTGCGGCAGGTCCGCGCAACTGCCCGAGGCGCCGTTGACCAGGGTGGCGTCGGTGGGCAGCGGCGCGGGCCGCCCGGTGAGGGTGATCTCGGCCGCACTGGTCCAGGGCCCGCGGCCGCCCGCTTCGGTGAGCGCCTTCAGCCGCAGGTAGCGGCCGGTCTTCGCGGCCAGCGGTACGGTCTTGGCCGCCGCGGTGTCGGCGAGCGTCCCGGTGGCCACCGGGGAGCCCCAGTCGGTGGTGCTGTCGGAGACGTACACCTCGTAGCCGCCGATCCGGCCGTTGCTGCCGCCGTCCTGGCGGGGCAGGTAGCCGAGGCCGTCCACCGCGTAGCGGGCGCCGAGGTCGATGCTGATCTCGTGCGGCAGCGCCGCCGGGGTGCCGGAGGACCAGGCGGTGTGCCAGAGGGTGGCCGGGTTGCCGTCGAAGGCGTTGGTGGCGGCGCCGTTCTCGCCGCTCGTCTCCTGGCTGTCCGCGGAGACCAGGGACCAGCCGGCCTGCGGGACGGGGGTGGCGGTGGTCGGGATCGGCTGGGCCGCGGGGACCGTCGTACCGGTGGCGGAGACGGTGAAGGCCGCGGACTTCGTCCCGGTCTTGACCCACAGCACGCCCGCCCGGTCCGCCGGGTCGAAGAACCATCCGGTCGTCGCCGCGTCGTAGGCGCTCTTGGAGCCGATGCGGGTGAGGGCGGCGCCGTCCGCGGTGACGGTGGCGGGGGCCGAGGCGACGTGGAGGGTGAACTCGTAGCCGCGGGAGGCGGGCTTGCCCGCGTAGCTGCCGGTGGGCGCGCCGACGGAGACCGTGACGGTGCCGGAACCGGTGGTCGGCGCGCTGACGTCGACCTTCTGGTGGGCGAAGGCGCCGTTCTGGTGGGCGCGGGTGAGGCCGTCGTCCTCGTAGAGGGAGAAGGTGGAGTCGCCGCGCGGGGTGATGTCGTAGGTGAGGGTGGAGACCGGCTTCTCGCCGGCGTAGTTCATCTGGGGCCACATCGGCACGATGGCTCCGCCCTTGACGAACAGGGGCAGGGTGTCGAGGGGGGCCGCGTAGCCGTTCAGCCAGCCCGGTCCGGCGTAGGTCTTGCCCGTCCAGTAGTCGGTCCAGGTCCCGGCGGGGAGGTAGATCCCGTCGCGGACCGCGGTGTCGGAGACGACCGGGGCGACGAGGAAGGAGTCCCCCGCCATGAACTGGCCGCTGGTGAGGTTGCCGCGGGCCACCGGGTCGTCGGGATAGTCCAGGACCATGGCGCGGGTGCTGGGGACGCCGGTGTCGTGGGCGACGGAGCTCATCGTGTAGAGGTACGGCATCAGTCGCATCTTGAGCTGGAGGTACTTGCGGTTGATGGACAGGTAGGGCTCGGCGAACCGCCAGGGCTGCTTGTCCTGGTAGCCGGCGCTCGGGCCGGTCGCGCCCCACCCGGACATGGTCATGAAGGCCGGGGTGAAGGCCTTCCACTGGAGGTCGCGGGCGTAGGTCTTGGGGCTGCCGCCGAAGATGCCGTCGATGTCGCCCGAGGCGTAGTTCAGGCCGGACAGGCCGGCGCCCGCGATGGCGGGGACGTGCCAGCGCATGTCGTCCCAGGTGCCGTTGGTGTCCCCGGTCCAGACGACGGCGTTGCGCTGGGTGCCCGCCCAGCCGTCGACGGTCCACACGTAGCGGCGGGCGTCGGAGTTCTTCTCGATGCCGTCGACGGCCTGCTGGACGCCGGTGAAGGCGGTCTTGTAGCCGCCGCCGATCCAGGCGACGTCCGTCTTGACCCCCCGGCTGCCCGCCACGGACACCTCGTCCTTGATGGAGCCGAGGCCGGTGGAGGTCCACAGTCCGGTCTGGAAGCCCTTGGCCTTCAGGGCGTCGACGGTGGACTTGAGGGGGGCGGTGTAGCCGCAGCCGTAGCCGTCGTTGGGCAGGAACCAGCCGGAGGGCATGTCGGCGGCGCGGGCGTCGCTCGCGTAGCCGACGACGTCCGGGGTGGTCTGGTGGCGCAGCCGGTCGTGGTCGCCTTGGTATGCGGGGTTGGAGGCGTTGAAACAGTCGGCGTTGCCGAGTTCGAAGCCCCACAGGGGGGCCATGAACGGCTTGCCGCTGACGTCGGTGTAGGCGTCGAGCACGGACTTGAGGGAATCGCCGGTGAAGTACCAGGCGTCGAAGCGCTTCTCGTCGTGGGTCAGCGCGCTGGGGGCGTTGAAGGCGTACGAGCCCGGGGCCCAGGTGTTGCGCATGACGCCGTAGTTGTTGGTCGACATGTAGAAGGGGGCGGGGCTGGCGTTGTTGTTCTCCCGCCACTTGTTGTCCACGGCCACCGGCACGGTCTTGCCGCGCAGGGCCCACTCCCCCAGCCGCAGGCCCGTTCCGTAGAACTGCTCGTCGGCGCCGCGGGCCAGGTACTGGGTGGTCTGACCGGCGGTCCAGCTGGTCGGCTGGGACTCCTGCCAGACGAGGGTGGCGTTGTCGGCCCGGTAGACGGAGAACTGCAACGGCGCCTTGTTCACGCGGATCGAGACGGAGCCGGCGGTGGAACCCGTGGTGATCTTGTAATAGCTGCCGGCGTCGGTGAATCCGGCGTTCACCGGGCCGAAGTCGGTGGTGGGGGCCAGGTCGGCGCCCGCGGGGTCGTTGGTGAAGGCGCCGTCCGGGGAGAGCCAGAGCCGGAACACATCGGCCCGCGCGACCACCACGCGGACCTTGGCGCCGCTGGTGGAGGTCACGGTGAAGGTGTTCGCGGACTGGCTCACTCCGGTGGCGTTGCCGGCCGTGGACGCGGCCGCGGCGGAGGCGGCGGGCGCGGCCTCCGCCAGGGAGGCCGCCGGTCCCGCGGCGGCCAGGCCCGCCACGGCGAGGGCGCCGGCCAGGAGTGCGGCGAGGCGGGCGCGACGCCGGGACGGGGGCGGGGTCCCGCCGGAGCGCCGGGAGCGCCGGAACAGGGGTGGGAGCGGTGGCAGGAGGTGGGGGGCGAGTCTCATGGGGCAGCTCCTCGTGCGGTCCGGGAAACGGACACAGCTCTTTGGCATGCACCGGGCAACATAGCGCGCCCACAGGTTCACGTGAAGGAAGATGCTCGAAGTGACGCATTATCGCGCAGCTTCGAGCACGCCCTGCCGGCTGAACACGGCTCACCGTTCGCGCTGTTCATACCCGTTGGTGGCGAACCGCGGCATTCGACCCCGCCTCTCCTACCGTGACGACCGGACCGGACGACGCAGCCAACACGGCGACGAGGCAACAGGAGCGGCCCCATGGAACACCGCACACCACCGACCCCGGACCTGGACCCGGACCCGGAGCCGACCCCGGAGCCGTCGCCCCGCAGGACGCTCCGGCGTCGCTGGATCGGCGCCGTGGCCGCGGTCGTGCTGGTGGGCGGCGCGGTCGGATGCGCGCTGGCGTACGACGACGTGTTCTCGGACACGGGTGACGTCGTCCGCTTCGACCAGGACCAGGGCGAGGGCCAGGGCCCGGACCAAGGCCAGGCCCAGGGCCGGCCACCGGTCCGGGCCGGCAATCCGGCGGCCGCCCCCGCCGATCCGCTGACCCTGATGCCGACCGGACCCCGACCGGAGCTGCGGATCGCCGCCACCGTCCCCGAGGACGGCACCAAGGTCATGGTCACGACCTTGGAGGGGAAGAAGTCCGGTTTCACCGGGAAGGTCTGGCTGTGGGTGCCCCCGCAGTACAAGGAACCCCGTTACGCGCACAGCGGGTTCCCCGTGATGATCGCCCTGCCGGGCGGCCCCGGGTACCCGAACAACTACTGGATGGACCCGCACCTCAAGCTGGAGTCCAGCATCTCCAAGTGGTCGCGGGAGGGCAGCAGCCTGCCCTTCATCCTGGCCATGCCCGTCCTGAACCCGCAGACCGACAGGGACGGCCTCTACTGGGACGGGAGCGACATCCCCGGCCAGCCCAAGATGGGCACCTGGCTGACCGAGGACGTACCGGACCTGGTCCGCGCCACCTTCCGCACCATCGCCTCGCGCGACGGGTGGGCCTTCATGGGCAGTTCCTCGGGCGGTTTCGCGGGGCTCAAGGCGGTGCTGCAGAAGCCGGACCAGTTCAAGGCCGTGATCGCTGGAGGACCCGACATCGTTCCCGACTCCCGACTGTGGAACGGACACCCGCGGGAGAAGGCGCAGAACAGCCCTCCGGAGCTCGCCCAGAAGCTGCTCGACCGCCAGGGCCCCGAGGTCTACCTGGCCTTCCAGGTCGGCACCAAGGGCAGCGACATCCGCAACCGGCCGCCCATCGAGAAGTTCATCAAGCAGTACGGGGTCGGCCCGGTCCGGACGAAGTTCCGGGTCGACGAGGGCGGCGGGCACGACGCCTACAGCTACGTCCCCGGCATGTACGACGGCGGCCTGATCCAGTGGATCAGCCAGCACATGCGGGGACCGGTCCCGACCGCCTAGGCGGTCGCGACGATCGGGACGACGGTCGGGTCAGCTGCCTTCGGTGATCGCCGGGGCGGGCTCGTTCTTGTAGTTGGCCGCCCCGAAGTTGGCCTTGACGAACTTCTCCCAGGACCCGTCCTGCTCCATCTTGCGCAGCGCGGCGTTGATCTTCTTCTGGAGGTCCTTGTCGCCCTTCTTGATCCCGATACCGTAGTTCTCCTTGCTCAGGTTCAATCCGGCCAGCTTGAACTTGCCCTGGTTGCCCTCCTGCGCGGCGTAGCCGGCGAGGATGGTGTTGTCCGTGGTCAGCGCGTCGAGCTGGCTGTCCTGGAGGGCGACGAGGCACTCGGAGTAGCCCGGCAGCTCCAGCAGCTCCGCCTTGGGGGCGAGGCTGCCCTTGATGTTCTCGGCGGAGGTGGAGCCGGTCACCGAGCAGAGCTTCTTGTGGTTGAGGTCCTCGGCCTTGGTGATGTCGGCCTGGGAGGAGCGGACCAGCAGGTCCTGGTGGGCCAGGAAGTACGGGCCGGCGAAGTCGACCTTGGCCTTGCGCTTGTCGTTGATCGAATAGCTCGCCGCGACGAACTTGACCTCGTTGAACTGGATCAGCAGTTCCCGGTCGGCGCTGAAGACCTGCTTGAACTCGATCTCGCTGGGCTTGTAGCCCAGCTCCTTGGCCACGTAGCGGGCGACGTCCACGTCGAACCCGGAGAACGTACCGTCCGCCGCCCGGTACCCGAGGCCCGGCTGATCGAACTTGATCCCGATCGGGATCGTGTGTTTGGCGTCGTCGTTCCCGCCGCACCCGGAGGTGGTCAGGGCTAGGGCGATCGTTGCGGCGACCGCACCGGCCTGGGAAACCTTCATGCTGGACTCTCTCCGATGGTAACGGCTTGCTTGGAGAAGCTAGAAAGCCCGTGAGCACAGCGTCACTACATCTGAGCGAAACTTGAGGATAACGATCCGGTCGGGCGCGAAGATCCCCGTGACAGCATGAAGGGGTACGGGGGCAACGCACATGACCTGGAGGGGGAGTTCGGTGAGTGGAGTACGCAAGAGTCTGGCCCGGGTGGAGGTGGCGCTGAAATGGGACCCCAGCGCGTCCGGTGAGCCCGCGAACGACCTCGACATCATCGCGGCGGTGTACGCGGAGGGTGACCTGCGGGGCACGCCCGAGTACGTCGTCCACTTCGACCATCGGGCCCCCGACGGCACCGTCACCCTGAACCGGGACAGCCGCACCGGCCAGGGGTTCGGCTTCGACGAGGTGATGACCCTCGAACTCGACCGGATGTCGGAGCGGCTGCGCCGCGTGGTCGTGGGCGTGGTCATCCAGGACGACGACGGCTCGAAGACCTTCGGTGACATCGGCGGCATGGCCCTGCGGATCCGCGAGGGGTACGTCGACCTCGTCGCCGAGGGCCCGGTCGCGGGCGTGGCCGGCGCGACGGCGGCCACGGTCGCGGTGTTCACGCGGGACGCGGGGGGCGCGTGGTCCCTGGACGCGGCCGTGCACGGCTCGACGGCCGGTCCGGAGGAGTACCTCCGGACCATGGGCGACACCCCCGGGGCCGGCGGCTGAAACGAGCGCGGACCGGGTGGCGGCCGCTCCTGTTGGAGCGTCCGCCACCCGGTCCGCGGGGTGCGCTGCCACCGTCCCCACGAGGCAGCGCGGGCAGGCGGGCCGTCCGGTCATCGAAAGACGGCCGCCCGCCGGTCTTCAGGGGACCGGAGCCAGGCCCAGGGCGGGGAGCAGCGCGGCGTCGACGAAGCGGACGAGGTAGTCGGCGTCGGCGTAGCGGCCCTCCAGGACGGGGCGGATCCGCAGGACGCCCATCAGCTGCGCCGGGAGGAACTCCACGGCGGGGGGGGGGGGGGGGGGGGGGGGGGGGGGGGGGGGGGGGGGGGGGAGAGAAAAGACAAAGGGGAAAAAGCATAGAACCCATCCCCCCCCTACCCGAG
>NZ_JBVHUE010000012.1:42923-162365 GCF_055565515.1 Streptomyces sp. NPDC028419
GAGTGGGTTGTTGCCGTTCCTCTAGCCCCCCCCAAACACGGAGAGCCCCCACGCCCCCCCCCTCTTTTCCCCCCCACCCCCCCCCCTCCCGGTTCCCCCCCCCCCCCCCCCCCCCCCCCCGACGCCGCGGGCCACCATCACGTCGAAGGCGGCGAGCTCGGGTTCGACCAGCGCCTCGCGCAGGGCCCCTTGGAGCTCCTCGTCGTTCATGACCGCGTGGCCGAGGGCCTGGGTGAGGCGGGTGTCACGCCCCGAGGTGCCGGCCGCGATGCGGGCGACCGCGCGGAGGTCCCCGGCGAGGGTTCCGGTGTCCACGGCGACGAGGCTGTGGTCGCTCCGGGCCGAGCGCAGGGCCGCTGCGACCAGGCGCGGCTTGGTCCTCCACTGTCGGTAGAGGGTGGACTTGCCACAATTGGCGCGGGCCGCGACGCCCTCCATGGTCAGGGCCTCGTAGCCGTGCTCGCGGAGCTGTTCGAGGACCGCGTCGAAGAATTCCTGCTCCCGCTCCGGGGTGATCTTGGAGCGGCGCGCGGCGGCCGTCGGCAGGGGCGACGACGTCATGAGCGGCTCTCCTTCGACGGACGGCGGGGCGGGTGGCGGGTGCGGTGCCCTTCGATACGGAAGCGTACCGGAACGCGGCCGTATCGGTACACTCTCGTATCGATACATTGTCGTATCGATAGTCGCAGAGGAAAGAGACCGGGGCATGACCCAGCGCACCACGGCCGTCGGGCGGCCCCGCGCGATACCCGAGCTGTTGCTCGTCGCGGTCCTCTTCGCGGTGTACAAGGGCGGCCGGATGCTGACGGCGGGCCACACCGACGACGCCTTCCGCAACGCGGGCCGCGTCTGGGACGCCGAGCGCGCCCTGGGACTGCCGGGCGAGGGCCGGGTGCAGGACCTGCTGCTGCACAGCGAAGGCGTCGTCCACCTCGCGAACACCTACTACGCGGCCGTCCACTTCCCGGCCACCGCGGCCTTCTTGATCTGGCTGTACCTGCGCCGGCCCGGCCACTACCTGTGGGCCCGCCGCGTGCTCGCGGCGCTCACCGCCGTCGGGCTGGTCGTGCACCTCGGCTTTCCGCTGGCCCCACCGCGGCTGCTGGAGTCGGCGCACCTGATCGACACCGGCCAGGTCTACGGGCCGACCGTCTACGGCGCCGCTCCCGCCCAGGACACCATGGCCAACCAGTTCGCGGCGATGCCCTCGCTGCACTTCGGCTGGGCGCTGATGCTGGCGATCGGCATGATCGCGGTCACCCGGGGGCGGTGGCGGTACCTGTGGCTGCTGCACCCGCTGCTGACCCTGACCGTGATAGTCGGCACGGCCAACCACTACTGGCTGGACGCCGCCGTCGCGACCGCGCTGCTCGGCATCGCCCTGCTGGTGATCCCCGGGCCCGTGACGCGGCGGGCGCCGGAGCGCGGTTCAGGCGCTCCGGGCGACGAGGCCGTGCTCGTGGGCGAGGACGACCGCCTGCGCGCGGCTGGACAGCGCGAGCTTGCTCATGCAGTGGTGCACGTGGGTCTTGACGGTGGCCGGGCTCAGGACCAGCCGGCGCGCGATGTCGGCGTTGGACAGCCCGGCCCCGACCAGGCCGAACACTTCCCGCTCCCGCGGCGTGAGCACGTCCAGCCCGGCCCACGGGGTGCGGAGCACCGGGGCGCAGCTCTCGATCAGACCGGTCAGCGCCCCGGGGCTGAAGAGCATCTCGCCGGCGTGGACGGTCTCGATGGCGGCGAGCAGCCGCTCCGGCGGGGTGTCCTTGACCAGGAACCCACCCGCACCGGCGCGTAGCGCCCGGTAGACGTACTCGTCGGTGCCGAAGGTGGTCAGTACGAGCACCCGCGGGCCCGGACCGGCGGCCGGGTCCGCGGCGGCGGCCGCCAGGATGCGCTCGGTGGTGGCGATCCCGTCGGCGCCCGGCATCCGGATGTCCATGAGGACGACGTCGGGGCGGGTCTCGGCCGCGAGGCGCACCGCCTCCTCGCCGTCCGCCGCCTCGCCGACGGGATCGAAGCCGGGTGCGGCCCGGAGCAACGCGGTCAGCCCCGTCCGGATCAGGAACTGATCGTCGACGACGAGTACAGACGGCATGCGCGCTCCCCCGCTTTCCCGTGCTTACGGTGCTTACCGTGCTGACCGTGCTGACCGATGGGTCCGGACGAGCCGGTTCCGTCGCCCGGCGCTCCTCACCGAGCGGCGACCGGACGGGGCACCGGGACGGTCAGGCTGACCTCGAAGCCGCCTTCCGGGACGAACCGGGTCACCACCGTGCCGTGGTAGATCGTCGCCCGCTCGCGCATGCCGATCAAGCCCTGGCCGCAGGACGGGGACCTGGTGGCCGAAACCCGCTGGGCCGCTCCCTCGTCCCTGACCAGGACCGACACGGAGTCCTTCGCGTAGTGGACGTGGACGGTGGTGCGGGCGGCCGGAGCGTGCTTCATGACGTTGGTCAGCGCCTCCTGGACCACGCGGTACGCGCAGAGGTCGATCCCGGGCGGGAGCGCGTAGGCGCTCCCGGTGACCCGCACCCGCACCGGGACCCCGGCCGCCGAGACGCGCGCCGCGAGCTCTCCGAGACGCCCCAGCCCCGGCACCTCGGGCGCCGGTTCCGCCGCCGCGCCCGGGGCGGCCGGGACCCGGTCGGCCGCGCGCAGGACCACGAGCATCCGGCGCATCTCGGCCAGTGCCTCGCGGGCACTGGCCGCGATGACGTCGAGGGCGGAGCGCGCCGTCGCCGGGTCGGTGGTGACCACGTACCCCGCCACACCGGTCTGGACGGCGATCACCGAGACGTGGTGCGCGATCACGTCGTGCAGTTCGCGGGCGATCTGGATGCGTTCCTCCATCACGGCCCGGCGCGCCTTCTCCTCCTGCTCCCGGCGCAGCCGCAGGGTCAGCTCGCGCAGGCGCCGGGCCCCGTCGCCCGCCTTCCAGCCGACGATCGTGGCGGTCGCGACGAAGCCGGCGCTGAGGGCGCCGATCCCCGGTTCGGCCAGCCGCGAGCCCCACAGCTCGACGCCGAACACCAGGACGGCGCAGCTGACCGAAACCCGCCGCTCCCGGCGCGCGGCGACCGTGTAGAGGGGGAGCAACAGGCAGCCGACGGCGGGTACGTGGTAGTAGCCGAGGGTGAAGTAGCAGGCCGTCCACAGCGCCGTGTTGACGAGCACGGCCGCCGGGAAGCGGCGCCGCAGCACCTGCGGCAGGAGGATCGCGCCCAGCAGTACGTAGGCGAGGAGGTCGCTGTCGCGCCAGTAGCCGTTCGGGTCGGGCCAGTTGCCGAGCATCGTGGTGGAGATCCACAGCACCCCGAGCGCGTAGACGACGTCCCCGGCGATCGGCAGCGCCGCCCGGATCCGGACGACCACCGGATGTGCCGACACCGGCGCCGACGATCTCCCGCGCGAAGAACCCCGCACGTCACCCCCCTCAGGACCACTCATCGTTGTACAGGGTCTACACCCAGGGGGGTAGGCGCGTTTCAACCCGCGGATGGGCGAGCACGCCCCCTCGGCACACGTACGTTCTCCGCATCGACACGTCGACCACGACCGCACCGGTTCCGCGGGCGCCCCGCCCGCAGCAGACCCTGCTCCCGGGGACTCCGTACGGCCGTGCCCGTTCGGGGGCGGGCACGGCCGCACGGAAGGGGTGGCGCCCCTCAGGCAGGCGAGGCGGAATCCGATGCAGAAACGATGCGAGTTGAAGGGGCCGGTGGTGCTCACGAGGCTGGGTCCATGGACCTCAAGGAGCACCGGGACCTCGGACGAGCCCACCGCGCCGGCGCGGACGACGCCGGCGACGACGCCGAGGACGCCCGGCTCGCGGCGCTCTTCCTCGCCGGCGACGAGGACGGCATGACGGCCGTCTACCTCCGCTGGCGCCCGCTCGTGCACTCCCTCGCCCGCCGCTGGCTGGGGGACGAACGGGAGGCCGAGGACGTGACCCAGCAGGTGTTCCTCGCCGCCTGGCGCGGCCGCGGCGGCTATCGGCCGGGCAGCGGCGATCTGGGCGGCTGGCTGGTCGGCATCACCCGCCACAAGGTGGCGGACGCACTGGCCGCGCGCACCCGGCGGGCCCGGGCGGTGGCCGCGGCCGGGACCCTGTGCGCGGGCGCGGCGCCGTCCGCGGGCGCGGCGGGTCCGGAGCAGGCCCTGGACCGGGTGTTCGTCCTGGGCGAGCTGGCCCGGCTGCCCTCCGCCCAGCAGCGGATCCTGCGGCTGGCGTACTACGGGGACCTGACCCAGACCCAGATCGCGGCCCGCACCGGGATGCCGCTGGGGACGGTCAAGAGTCACACGCGGCGCGCGCTGCAGTGCCTGCGGAGCGCCCTGCAGGCGCAGCCGCTGCCAGCGCCTCGATGACCTCGACGGCCGAGCGCAGCGCGTGGAGCCGGTCCGCGCCCGGCATCGGCGGGCCGCCCGCGCCCCAGCCCGGGCCCGCGAGGAGCAGTCGCGGGTGGGCGCGCGCGCCGCGCAGTCCCCATTCGACGGCGGAGACCGACCGCACCAGCGAGCGGTCCGCCGTCGTGCGGACCTGGGACCAGAGCACGACGGCGCAGGGCCCGGTCCGGCGGACCGCTTCGAGCAGCGCGTCGGCGGGCAGCGCGGGACCGAACATCCGCACCGGCAGGCCCCGTTCGCCGAGCGCCGCGCAGAGCGCCTCCAGCGGGAGGCTGTGCGACTCCCCCGGCGCGCAGGCGAGGAGCACCGGAGCCCGACCCGGGCCTTCGGCGGCGGGCCGCACCCGGCCCAGCGCACCGGAGACGTGCCAGGACAGCAGGTGCTCCACCTCCACGTAACGCTCCCCCGAGGAGGCCCACTTGCGGCCGACCGCGTGCAGGGTGGGGGCGATGATCTCCTCCCAGGCGGTGACGGGCCCGTGCGCGGCCAGGGCCGCCTCCAGCAGCCCCGCCACCGCGGGCGCGTCCAGTCGTACGGCGGCCCGCGCGAGCCCGCGGCACTCGGGGCGGACCTCCCCCAGCGGCAGCGCGTTGCGCCCGCCCGGCGCCTTGGCAACGGGCCGCGCGAGCGGCGCGGAGGGCGCGGGTGGCGGCGGGGCGGAGGCCGGGGCGGCCGCCGGAGCCGCTGCGGCGGGGCCGGCGAGGGCGGCGCGGGCGGCTTCGGCGGGCGGCACCCCCTGGGAGGTCAGGTGGCACATCAGTTCCAGGCGGGCGATGTCGTCCGGGGTCCAGCGGCGGTGCCTGCCGTCCTCCCGGCGGGCGGGGCCGATCGAGTAACGCCGCTCCCAGGAGCGCAGGGTGGTGGGCGAGACGCCCAGGCGCCGGGCGACGGCGCCGGTGCTCAGCGGCCACGGCACGGGCGGCGGCTCCGGGGTGGGGTGCGCACGGTCCACTCCCGTCACGATACGGCCCTGCGCCCCGCGGTCGGCCACGGAACCGTCCGTCACGATGCGGCGCGGGCCTGCTTGAAGCGGCCCAGCGCGTCGGCGAGGTTCACCACCGGGTCCGGATAGTCGTACCGGGCGCGCTCCAGCCCGGTCAGCCGCCAGGGCTCGAAGACCTCGGGCGCGGGCAGGTCCGCCAGCTCCGGCACCCAGCGGTGGACGTAGTGGCCGTGCGGGTCGTAGCGCCGGGCCTGTCGGACGGGGTTGAGGACCCGGTTGGGCCGGGTGTCGGTGCCGGTCCCAGCCACCCACTGCCAGTTGAGCTGGTTGTTCGCGAGGTCCCCGTCGACGAGCAGGTCCAGGAAGTGCCGGGCGCCGGTGCGCCAGTCGACGTACAGCGTCTTGGCGAGGAAGCTCGCGGCGAGCAGCCGGCCCCGGTTGTGCATCCAGCCCTCGTGCCGCAGCTGGCGCATGGCCGCGTCGACGACCGGGTAGCCGGTGCGGCCCTCCTTCCAGGCCTCGACCTCCTCGGCGGCCGCCGCGCCGGTGCGCCAGTGGTCGTGGCGGACCCGGTAGTCCACGTGCGCGACGGCCGGGCGGGCCGCGAGCACCTGGTGGTGGAAGTCCCGCCAGCACAGCTGCCGCACGAAGGCCTCCGCGCCGGGGCCGCCCACCGCCCGCGCCCGGTGGACGCACTCCGCGGGCGAGAGGGTGCCGAAGTGCAGGTGGGGGGAGAGCCGGGAGGTGGCGTCGCCGGCCATGTCGTCGTGCACGTCCTCGTAGCGCGCCACGCCGTCGCGCAGCCAGGCGGCGAACCGGGACCGGGCCTCGTCCTCGCCGCCGCGGGCCAGGCCCGGCGAGGTGCCGCGCACGGCGGACCGTTCGGGCAGCGGCTCCGAGCCCACCCCCTCGGGCACCCGGATCGCGCGCGGGGCGCGCGCGACGGGCTGCGGGGGCCGGTCGGACCAGCGGCGGAAGTAGGGGGTGAAGACCGCGAAGTGGTCCGAGCCCGCCGGCGTCACGGCGCCGGGGGCGAGCGCCGTCACCACCGCGTCGTGCACGTAGAGCCGCCGCCCCTCGCGCTCCAGCGCGGCGCGCAGCTTCTCCTCCCGGCCGTGGGCGTAGGCGCTGACCCCGGCCGCCATGTGGACCTCGTCCGCATCGGCCTCGCGGACCACCGCGCACACCTGGTCGACCACGTCCCCGGAGCGCACGACGAGGCGACCGCCGCGCTCGCGCAGTCCGGCGTCGAGGGCGACCAGGCAGTCGGCGAGGAAGGCGAGCCGGTTGGGCGCGGTGAATCCGGTCGCCTCGACGCCCCGGTCCCGGACGAACAGCGGCACCACCTCGGCGGAGGAGGAGAGCGCGGCCCGCATCGGCGGATGGTCATGCAGGCGCAGGTCGGAGGTGTAGAGGACGACCGCGACGTTCATGGACGGGCTCCGCGTCAGGATGGGGGGCGACTGTCGTGCGGTACTTCGGCCCCGCCGGTCCCTTCGGATGCGGCCGGGGGGACCGGGGGCGCGGGGAGGGCGGCCGCCGCGCGGGCGATGTTGCGGGCCATGCCGCCGAAGACCACCGCGTGGAAGGGGGACACGCTCCACCAGTAGAGGTGCCCGAGGAGCCCGCGCGGGTGGAACAGGGCGCGCTGGCGGAACCGGGCACCGGGGTGCCCGCCCGCCGGGGCCGGGCCCCGGCCGTCCTCGTCGACGTACAGCTCCAGCCAGGCGAGCCCCGGCAGCCGCATCTCGGCGCGCAGCCGCAGCAGCCGCCCCGGTTCGATCTCCTCGACCCGCCAGAAGTCGAGGGAGTCCCCCACCCGCAGCCGGGCCGCGTCGCGCCGGCCGCGCCGGATCCCGGCCCCGCCGACGAGCCGGTCGAGCCAGCCCCGTACCGCCCAGGCCAGCGGGAAGGAGTACCAGCCGTTCTCCCCGCCGATCCCCTCCACCACCCGCCACAGCGCCTGCGGCGAGGCGTCCACCTCGCGCTCCCGGCAGTCGGTGTAGAGGCTGCCGCCGGCCCAGTCCGGGTCGGTGGGCAGCGGATCGCTCGGGGCGCCGGGGAGCGAGGCCGAGGACCAGCGGGTGCTGACGTCCGCCTCGCGCACCCGGCGCAGGGCCAGTGTCAGGGCCTGGTCGAAGCCGATCGGGGTGCCGGGCGGATCGGGGACGTACCGCGCGATGTCGTGCTCGTCGCAGACCACCTCGTGGCGCAGGGACTCGGCCAGCGGCCGGGCCAGCGCCCGCGGCACGGGCGTGACCAGGCCGATCCAGTGGCTGGACAGGCGCGGGGTGAGCATCGGGACGCGCAGGATCAGCCGGTGCGGCAGACCGGCGACGACGGCGTAGCGCCGCATCATCTGCTCGTAGGTGACCACGTCCGGCCCGCCGATGTCGAAGGCGCGGCTGACGTCGGCGGGCATGGTGGCGGAGCCGACGAGGTAGCGCAGCACGTCGCGGACGGCGATCGGTTGGATGCGGGTGCCGACCCAGCTCGGGGTGACCATCACCGGGAGCCGCTCGGTGAGGTAGCGCAGCATCTCGAAGGAGGCCGAACCGGAGCCGATGATGACCGCGGCGCGCAGCACGGTGGTGGGGACGCCCGAGCCGAGGAGGATCTCGCCGACCTCGGCCCGTGAGCGCAGGTGCGGGGAGAGCTCGCGCGGCGGGACCCCGGCCGGGGTCAGGCCGCCGAGGTAGACGATCCGGCGGACTCCGGCCGCGCGGGCCCGGGCGGCGAAGATCCGGGCGGCGCGGCGGTCCCGCTCCTCGAAGCCGGGGCCGGTGCCGAGGGCGTGCACGAGGTAGTAGGCGACGTCGATCCCGCGCAGGGCGTCGGCCACCGAGTCCGCGTCGGAGACGTCGCCGCGCACCACCTCGGCGCGGCCGGCCCAGGGATGGTCGCGCAGCCGTTCGGGCGAGCGGGCCATGCAGCGGACCCGGTGGCCCGCGTCCAGGAGCTCGGGCACCAGCCGGCCGCCGATGTATCCGGTGGCACCGGTGACCAGGCAGGACAGCCCGCCGGTGGTGGTCGCGTGGTCGACCATCGCTCTCTCCCTTCGGCACTGCCGATCCCCCTGTCGGCCGGACCTTCCCATGGTGCTTCGCGGCGGGCGGGGAGGACGGATGCGGCGCGGTCCCACATTGGGCCGAATGCCGGGGCATCCGAAACGGCTCCGGCTCCGAAGTACGGGTACGGGGGCGTCCGGCCCGCGTCGGCCGACCACCGGGGCCGCGACCACCGACGGCGAGGGAACACGATGACGCAGCGAGGACAGGGGCGGCCGCGCACGGCGGTGATCGGCGGGGGCGTGTCCGGGCTGACCGCGGCGTACGTGCTCGCGCGCGCCCACGACGTGACCCTCTACGAGGCCGACGACCGGCTCGGCGGGCACGCGCACACCCACGAGGTCACGGGGTCCGACGGGGTGGTCCGGTCCGTGGACTCGGGCTTCATCGTGCACAACGACCGCACCTACCCGCAGTTGCTGAGGCTCTTCGGCGAGCTGGGGGTGGCCACCCGGAGCACCAGCATGAGCATGTCCGTGCACTGCGAGGGGTGCGGGCTGGAGTACGCGGGGGCCCGCGGTCCCCGCGGTCTGTTCGCCCGACCGCGCAATGCCGCGGACCCGGCGTACCTGGGGATGTTGGCGCGGGTTCCGGTGTTCCACCGGCGCGCGCGCCAGCTGTTGGCGGCCCCGCCGGGCGACGACCCGACGCTCGGCGAGTTCCTGCGCCGGCACCGCTTCGGCGCCTATTTCAGCGCCCACTTCGCCATTCCGCTGGTGTCCTGCGTGTGGTCCTGTCCGGAGGACACCGCGCTGCGCTACCCGGCCCGGTACCTGTTCCGCTTCCTGGACCACCACGGCATGCTGTCGGTCGGCGGCTCGCCGAACTGGCGCACCGTGAGCGGTGGTTCGGCCCGGTACGTGCGCCTGGTGCGCGACGCGCTGGGCACGGCGGCGGTGCGGACCTCGACTCCGGTGCGGGCGCTGGCCCGTGGCGCTCAGGGGGTGCGGGTCACCGGCGACGACGGCACGTGGGCGACGTACGACTCGGTGGTGGTCGCCGTGCACGCGGACCGCGCCCTCGCCCTGCTGGCCGATCCCACGCCGGCCGAACGCGCGACGCTCGGGGCGTTCGCGTACTCCCGCAACCGAACCGTGCTGCACACCGACGCGTCCGTGCTGCCGAGCGGCCCGCGCGCCCGGGCCTGTTGGAACTTCCGGCTCTCGGGCTGCCGGCCGGGCGACGCGCGGGTCCGGGTGAGCTACGACATGAACCGGCTGCAGGGGCTGGACGGGCCCGAGTCCTACGTCGTCACGCTGAACGCCGACGGGCGGGTGCGGCCGGATCTGGTCCTGGCCGAGATGGACTACGCGCACCCCGTCTACACGCCGGAATCGGTGGCCGCGCAGCAACGCCTGCCCGGGCTGTCGGGGCCGGTGACGGCCTTCGCCGGGGCCTACCACGGCTGGGGGTTCCACGAGGACGGCTGCCGTTCGGGGGCCGCGGCGGCCGCCGCGCTGGGGGTGGAGTGGTGAGGGCCCCGATCCGTGCGGCCGACCCCGTGCCCGCGCCCGCCGGGGACGGCGTCGCGCCCGCGCTGTACCCGTCGGTGATCACCCACGTGCGTTCCGGGCCCCGCCCCTACGCGCTGCACCAGCGCACCTCGCTGTGGCTGGTGGACCTCGACCGGCTGCCGCGGCTGCCCCGGGCGCTGCGCGCGCTGGCCCGGTTCGACGCGCGGGACCACTTCGGCGGGGACCTGCCCTCGATCCGGGCGGGGTTGGACCGGTTCCTCGCCGCGCGGGGCGCGCCGACCGCGGGCGGACGGGTGCTGATGCTCGCGCACCCCCGGGTCTTCGGGCACGTCTTCAATCCGCTGTCCGTCTTCTGGTGCCACGGCCCGGACGGCGAGCTGCGCCACGTGGTCGCCGAGGTGCACAACACCTACGGCGGGCGGCACTGCTACCTGTTGGGACCCGAAGCGGCCACCGGCGCCGGGCACGCCCGCAAGGAGTTCTACGTCTCGCCCTTCCTGCCGGTCTCCGGGGACTACCGGATGCGGCTGCCGGTGCCGGGTGAGCGGCTCGTCCTGACCGTCCGCCTCGACACCGGGGCCGGCACCGGGCTGACCGCGACCGTCCGCGGCGCGCGCCGGCCCGCCGACCCGGCCGGGGTGCTGCGCGCGGCACTGCGCCGCCCCTGGCCCACCGCCGCCGTCTCGCTCGGCATCCGCTTCCACGGCATCCGGCTGTGGTTGCGCGGTGTGCCCGTACAGCCCCGTCCCCCGCACGTCCCCCAGGAGGGTGTGAAGTGAGCACGCGCACGACGTCCACCACGGTCCCGAGCCCGACCGCGCCCGGGGCCCCGCCCGCCGCCGACGGTGCTCCGGTCGTCCCCGCCGCCCCGCCGGTGCCCCGGTGCTCGCGCGTGCGGGCCGCCGTCGGCGGGCTGCTGATCCGGCGGGCCCTGGACCGGCTGCCGCTGACCGTCCGGCTGGCCCCGGAGGGTGCCGCCGCGGCGACCTTGGGGCGGGGCGGCCCGGAGCTCTCGGTGCGGGATCCGCGGGCGTTCGTACGCCGGATCGCCACGGGCGGCCTGATCGGCTTCGGCGAGTCGTACCAGGCCGGTGAGTGGGACGCGCCGGACCCGGTGGCGGTGCTGACCGTCCTCGCGGGGAACGTCGCGTCGCTGATCCCGCCGTCCTTGCAGCGGTTGCGGGGTCTGTGGGCCGCCCGTCACCCCGACGCCGACCGCAACACCCCGGGCGGCGCGCGCAGCAACATCCGGCGCCACTACGACCTGTCCAACGAGCTGTTCGCCGAGTTCCTGGACCCCACCATGACCTACTCCTCCGCCGTGTTCGGCGCACTGCCCGCCGACTGGTCGGGGCTGGCCGCGGCCCAGCACCGGAAGATCGACATGCTCCTCGACCGGGCCGGGGTCGGCCCGGGCACCCGGTTGCTGGAGATCGGCACCGGTTGGGGGGAACTGGCGATCCGGGCCGCCGAGCGCGGCGCCCAGGTCGTCTCGCTCACCCTCTCCCGGGAGCAGCGGGCGCTCGCCGAGCGGCGCATCGCGGCCGCGGGCCTGACCGCGCGGGCCGAGGTGCGGCTGTGCGACTACCGCGAGGCGCGGGGGAGCTACGACGCGATCGTGAGCGTCGAGATGATCGAAGCCGTGGGCGCCGAGTACTGGCCGACGTACTTCGCCGCGCTGGACCGGCTGCTCGCGCCGGGCGGGCGGGTGGCGCTCCAGGCGATCACCATGCCGCACGACCGGATGCTGGCCACCCGCACCACCTACACCTGGATCCAGAAGTACATCTTCCCCGGCGGGATGCTGCCGTCGGTGCGGGCGGTGGAGGACCTCGCGCGGGCGCACACGCGGCTGCGGGTGGAGCGGTGCGAGGGCTACGGCGCGCACTACGCGCAGACGCTCCGGTTGTGGCGGGAGCGCTTCGGCGAGCGCTCCGAGCGGGTCGGCGCGCTGGGCTTCGACGCGGCCTTCCGCCGGATGTGGACCTTCTACCTCGCCTATTCGGAGGCCGGGTTCGCCTCCGGTTACCTGGACGTGCACCAGATCGTGCTGGCCGAGCGGGACGGAGGCCGCTGATGGAATGGGCCGCCTTCGCGTCCGGCCTGCCGGTGACGGCGGGCACGGCCCTCGCCGTGATGCTGGTCGCCTTCGCGCTGGGGGTGCGCCTCGGGCGGCACCGCGGGGTGGACGTGGCGTGGGGCGCGGCCTTCGCCGCGGTCGCGCTGGCGTCGTACGCCGCTTCCGCCGGGCACGGGGACGGCGGGCGCAGGCTGCTGTTGACCCTGCTCACCGTGGTGTGGGGGCTGCGGCTGGCCGGGCACATCGCCGCGCGCGGGCGCGGCCACGGCGAGGACGCGCGGTACGAGCGGATGCTGGCCCGCGCGGGGGCGGCGGGCTCGCGCGGGCGGAACCTGTACGCGCTGCGCATGGTCTACCTGCTCCAGGCGGCCCTGGTGTGGCTGGTGTCGCTGCCGGTGCAGGCGGGGCAGTACGTGACGGGCCCGACGGGGCCGCTCGCGGTGGTCGGGAGCGCGCTGTGGCTGCTCGGGATCACCTTCGAGGCGGTCGGCGACCACCAGTTGGCCCGGTTCAAGGCGGACCCGGCGAACCGGGGCCGGATCATGGACCGGGGCCTGTGGTCCTGGACCCGGCACCCGAACTACTTCGGGGACTTCTGCGTCTGGTGGGGCCTCTTCCTGATCATCTGCGACTCCCCCGGCGCGGCCGCGGCGACGGTCGTGGCGCCGCTGGTCATGTCGTACCTGCTCACGGCCGGCAGCGGCAAGGCACTGCTGGAGCGGCACATGGCGGGGCGTCCCGGGTACGCGGAGTACCTGGAGCGGACCAGCGGGTTCTTCCCCCGGCCACCGCGCGGGCGGCACTGAGGGGTACGGGCGGGACGGGCCGGCGGGGCGGACGGGGGCAGGCTCCGGCGGGCCGTCGGCGACCTGGGCGGTCGTCGCCCGTGCCATTGGTACAGTCCGGGAGCCATCGCGACGCCCGACGGAAGGCCCCCGGACCCATGGCCGTGGACGAGCTGGACACCCGGATCCTGCGGCTGCTGATCGAGGAGCCGCGCACCAGCCTGCGCGAGTACGCGCGCCGCCTGGGCGTGGCACGCGGCACCCTCCAGGCTCGCCTCGACCGGCTGGAGCGGACCGGGGTGATCACGGGCACGGGTCCGGTGCTGTCCCCCGCGGCGCTCGGGCACCCGGTTCTGGCGTTCGTGCACATCGAGGTCACGCAGGGGCACCTGGACGAGGTCGGCGAAGCGCTGGCCGCCGTGCCGGAGATCATCGAGGCCTTCTCGATCACCGGTGGCGGCGACCTGCTGACCCGGGTGGCGGCCCGGGACAACGCCCACCTGGAGGACGTGATCCAGGGGCTGATCCGGCTGCCGGGCGTGGTCCGCACCCGCACCGAGGTGGCGCTGCGCGAGCGGGTCGCGCACCGGCTGCTCCCCCTCGTCGAGTCCGTGGGCCGGTCCGCTCGCAAACCCTGACAGGATGGACGGGACACGTACGCAACCGGCAGGACGGGCACAACGGATGATTTCCGTCATATTCGATCTCGACGGCACCCTCGTGGACAGCGAGCCGAACTACTACGAGTCCGGCCGCCGCACCCTGGAGCGGCACGGCGTCGCCGATTTCACGTGGGAGGACCACGCGCGCTTCATCGGCATCGGCACCCTGGAGACGCTGGAGATCCTGCGCGAGCGGTACGCCCTGCGGGCCCCCGTCGAGCAGCTGCTCGCCGAGCAGAACGCGAGCTACCTGGAGCTGGCCCGGGCCCGGACCGAGGCCTTCCCGCAGATGCGGAAGTTCGTGGAGCGACTGCACGGCGAGGGGGTCCCGATGGCGGTGGCCTCCGGGTCCTCGCGCGAGGCGATCGACGCCGTGCTCGCCGGGACCGGGCTGGACGCCCTGCTGACCACCGTGGTCTCCGCCGAGGAGGTCCCGCACGGCAAGCCCGCGCCGGACGTCTTCCTGGAAGCGGCGCGGCGGCTGGGGGCACGGCCGGCCGACTGCGTGGTGATGGAGGACGCCGCCCCGGGAGCCGCGGCCGCGCACGCCGCCGGGATGGCCTGCGTGGCGATCCCGTACGTGGCGGAGAGCGCCGATGACCCGGCCTTCGCGACGGCGGGGCTGCTCTTCCGGGCCGGGCAGGCGCAGTTCTCCGCGGACGCGGCGCACGACTGGTTGAGCGCCCGCCGCGCCGCCTGAGCCGGGGCGGTGCGGCTCTGGTGCCTTGGCGGGGGCGCTGTCACCATGCCTGCGTGACCGCCACCCTGCCGCCCGTGGGAACCGAGCGCGGACCGCGCCGGTGGCCCCTGCTCGGGAACCTTCCCGCGTTCGCCCGCGATCCGCTGGCCTTCTTCGAGTCCTTGCGCGACGAGTACGGCGACTGGGTGCCCTGGGCGCTGGGGCCGCAGCGCAACGTCCTGGTCTCCCGACCCGAGCACGCCGCCGAACTGCTGGGAGCCGTCGAGGGCAGCTTCAAGCCCTCGGAACTGGGCTGGGCCTTCCGCCAGTTGCTGGGCAACGGCGTGGTGGTGGCCACCGGTGAGGACTGGCGGCGCAAGCGTGCGCTGGTGCAGCCCGCCGTCCGACCGCGCCAGGTCCGTTCGTACGCCGCCACGATGGTGGAGTGCGCGGACGCGCTGGCCGGCGGCTGGCGGGAGGGCCAGCGGATCGACGTGCACCGGGAGATGGCGGGGCTGACCCAACGGATCGCGGTGCGGACCCTGTTCGGTGGGGACGCCGCGGGCCGCGAGGCTCCCATCAGCGCGGCCATGGCCACGGCCCAGCGGGAACTGGGCGCGGAGTTCCGCGGGTTGACGCTGTTCCTGCCGCCCTGGGTCCGTACCCCGGGGCGGCGCCGGATGCGGGCGGCGGTGCGCGTGCTCGACCGGGAGATCGAGCACGTCGTACGGGAGCACGAGGCGGCCTCGGCGGCGGGCGAGGAGCGGGACGACCTGCTCGGCCGGCTGCTCGCGGCGCGCGACGAGCACGGCGGGCCGCTGTCGCGCACGGAGCTGCGGGACGAGTCGATCACCCTGTACATCGGCGGGCACGAGACCACCTCGACCACCTTGACCTGGGCCTGGCAGCTGCTGGCCGAGGCGCCGCAGGCGCGCGCCCGGCTCACCGAGGAGCTGGACCGGGTCCTCGGCGGGCGGCTGCCGACCTACGACGACTACCCGCGGCTGGTGTGGACGCAGCAGATCGTGAAGGAGGCCCTGCGGATCTATCCGCCGATCTGGCTGATCTCCGCGGTGGCCACGAACGGCGCGACCATCGGCGGGCGCGAGGTGCCCGCGGGGACGCTGGTGTGGACGAGCCCGTGGTCCGTGCACCGGGATCCGCGCTGGTTCCCGGAGCCGACGGCCTTCCGTCCGGAGCGGTGGGACGCGGGCACCGTGCCGGCGGTGGCGGAACAGGCCTGGTTCCCCTTCGGCGGCGGCCCGCGGGCGTGCCTCGGGGCCCGCTTCGCGCTGGTCGAGGCGGCGTTGGTGCTGGCGGTGCTGGGCCGGCGGTTCCATCTGGACACCGGGGGCCGGCGGGCCGGGGTCTTCCCCGGCCTCACCCTCCAGCCGACCGGGCCGGTACCGGCCGTCCTGCGGGCGCACGGGGGCTGACGGTCGGGCCCCCGGGCGGGAAGATCTCGGGGCCGCACCCAGTTGGTACAACCGTGAACGATTTCGTGAGCGATGTGGACGTGGTGGTCATCGGCGCCGGACAGGCGGGGCTGTCCGGCGCGTACCACCTGGGGCGGGCGGGACTGGAGCACGTGGTGCTGGACCACGCGCCCCGACCGGGCGGCGCCTGGCAGTTCCGTTGGCCCTCGCTGACCTACGGGAAGGTCCACGGCATGTACGCGTTGCCGGGGATGGAGCTGGTCGGCGCCGATCCGGGGCGCCCGTCCTCCGAGGTGATCGGGGAGTACTTCGCCGCGTACGAGGAGCGCTTCGGGCTGCGCGTACTGCGCCCCGTGGACGTGACGGCGGTGCGCGAGGGGGAGGCCGGGCGACTGCTGGTGGAGTCCACCGCCGGGACCTGGTCGGCGCGGGCGCTGATCAACGCCACGGGGACCTGGGACCGGCCGTTCTGGCCGCGCTACCCGGGACAGGAGACCTTCCGCGGGCGTCAGCTGCACACCGCGAACTACCCGGGCCCCGAGGAGTTCGCCGGCGCCCGGGTGATCGTCGTCGGCGGTGGCACGTCCGGGGTGCAACACCTGCTGGAGATCGCCGGGGTCGCCGCCGAGACCACCTGGGTGACCCGGCGGCCCCCGGTGTTCCGGGACGGCTCCTTCGGCGAGGCCGAGGGACGGGCCGCGGTGGCGCTGGTGGACGAGCGGGTCCGCCGGGGACTGCCCCCGCAGAGCGTGGTCAGCGTGACGGGGCTGCCGCTGAACGAAGCGGTGCGCGCCGGGCTGGCCTCGGGCGTTCTGGACCGCCTGCCGATGTTCGACCGGATCACCCCCTCGGGCGTGGCCTGGGACGACGGCCGGCGCGTGGACGCCGACGTGATCCTGTGGGCCACCGGCTTCCGGGCCGCGATCGACCACCTGGCCCCTTTGCACCTGCGCGAGCCGGGCGGCGGCATCCGCGTGGACGGAACCAGGGCGGTCCGGGACCCCCGGGTGCATCTGGTCGGCTACGGCCCCTCGGCCAGCACCATCGGCGCCAACCGCGCGGGCGGCGCCGCCGCCCGCGCCCTGCGCCGCCTCCTCGCCCCACCCCTCCCGGCGGGCGCGACCACCTAGGGCGCGCTACGCCTTGCGGGCGGCCGCGCGGTGTTTGTTGAACTCCGCCACGTGGCGCTTGTGTTCTTCGTAGGTCGCGGAGAAGCGGGTGTCGCCCGGCTTCACGGTGACGAAGAACAGCCAGTCGCCCGGTGTCGGGGCGACCGCGGCCGCCATGGCGGTCGCGCCCGGGCTGTCGATCGGGGTCGGTGGCAGGCCCTGGCGCTCGTAGGTGTTGAAGGGGCTGTCGATCCGGGTGTCGCGCAGTGCGGTGTCCACGGTGGAACGGTTCAAGGCGTAGTTGATCGTCGAGTCCATCTGTAGCGGCATCGATTTGGCGAGCCGGTTGTAGACGACCCGCGCGACCTTGCCCATGTCGGCCGGGGTGTCGGCTTCCGCCTGGATGATGCTGGCCAGCGTGGCCGTCTGGTAGGGGGTCATCCCCTGGGCCCTGGCTCCGGCGGCGACCGGCTTGGCGGCCAGCTTCCGATTGGCCGTCTGCACCATGTACGCGAGGAGCCCGGCCGGGGTGGTGTCCCGGGAGAGCGGGTACGTCGCCGGGAAGAGGAAGCCCTCCGGATTGCCCTTGGCCTCGGCGGGCAGCTCCAGTCCCGCTCGGGCGATCGCCGTCTTGGCCGAGCCCGCGGGGAGCTTCAGCTCGCGGTCGACCGCCGCGTACACCTGCGCGGCCCGCCACCCTTCGGGGATCACGAGTCGGCACAGCTGTGGGGGCTTCTCCGCGCCCCCGTCCGGCAGGAGGGGGACCATGACCACCGCTCCGGTCGCCACCAGCAGACCGATGAAGATCGCCAGTCGGCCCCGGCGAGTGACGCGGGTCCCGGGCCGCTTCGGCGGCCGGTGCTCTTGACGCATGCAGAAACGCTAACCCGCGGACTGCCGCAATTCGGGCATCCCGACCGTGTTGCGGTCATACGATCACACGGCCACGGAGACGGTCGGCGCCCTCACCGCCACCTCGGCCGGAACCAACTCGCTGTCCCTGCGCACCAGGGCCGCATACCGCCCGTCGGCTTCCAACAGCTCCTCGTGCGTGCCCCGTTCGGCGATCGTCCCGCCGTCGAGGACCACGATCTGGTCGGCATCGCGAACGGTGGACAACCGGTGCGCGATGGTGATGGTGGTGCGGCCTTCGGAGAGGGCGTCGATGGCCTTCTGCACGGCGTGTTCGGTGCGCGTGTCGAGGGCGCTGGTGGCCTCGTCGAGGATCAGTACCGGCGGGTCGCGCAGGATCGTGCGGGCAATGGCGAGGCGCTGCTTCTCGCCGCCGGAGAACCGGTAGCCGCGCTCGCCGACCAGGGTGTCGTACCCGTCGGGCAGGGACTCGATGTGGTCGTGGATCTGAGCCGCCTTGGCCGCCTGGGCTATCTCCTCGTCCGTGGCGTCCGGCTTGGCGAAGCGGAGGTTGTCGGCCACCGAGGCGTGGAAGAGGTACGTCTCCTGGCTGACCACGCCGATCGAGCGGGCCAGGGAGTCGAAGTCCAGGTCGCGGACGTCGATGCCGTCGAGGGCGACCCGGCCTCCCGTCACGTCGTACAGCCTGGGCACCAGGTAGCTCAGCGTGCTCTTGCCCGAACCGGTCGGGCCGACCACGGCGAGGGAGCCGCCCGCCGGGACCGTGATGTCGATGCCGGTCAGGGTGGGGCCGTGCTTGGCGTCGTAGGCGAAGTCGACGCTCTCCAGCCTGATCTCGCCCTTGGCCCGCTCCAGGCGGACGGCGTCCTCGCGCTCGGTGATGTCCACCGGCAGGTCGAGGTACTCGAAGACGCGGGCGAAGAGGGCCAGCGAGGTCTGGATCTGCACCCCGGTCGACAGCAGGCTCACGGCGGGCCGGAACAGGCCCTGCTGAAGGGTGACGAAGGCGACGAGGGTGCCGACGGAGAGCGAAGGGGCCCCGGACTGGAGGGCGATGCCCGCCGCCCAGTAGATCATCGCGGGCATCGCTGCCATCACGATGCCGATGGTCGACATCCGCCAGCGCCCGGCCATGCTGGAGCGGACTTCCAGCCCGACGAGCTTCTCCGACTCCTCGGCGAACGACCGCGTCAGCGAGTCGGCCCGGCCCATGGTGCGGCCCAGCAGGATGCCGCTGACCGAGAGCGATTCGGTGACCGTGGCGGCCATGGCCGCCATCTGCTTCTGCCGCTGGGTGGTGATCCGCTTGCGCTCGCGACCGACCCGACGGCTGATCCACACGAACACCGGCAGCAGGAGCAGCGAGACGAGGGTGAGCCGCCAGTCGAGGGCGAGCATCGCGACGACCGAGGCGACCACGGCCGTCAGGTTGGAGACGAGGGAGGTCGCCGTCGAGGTGACGGTGGCCTGCATGCCGCCGATGTCGTTGGCTATGCGGGACTGCACCTCACCGGTGCGGGTCCGGGTGAAGAACGCCAGCGGCATCCGCTGGAGTTGGGCGTAGACGGCGGTGCGCAGGTCATGCATGACGCGCTGGCCGACCGTGGTGGAGATCAGGGTCTGGAGCACGCCGAAGACGCTGGTCACGACCGCGGTGAGGATCATGCCGAGCGCGAGCAGGCTGAGCAGTCCCGTGCGCCCCTGGGGGATCGCGACGTCCAGGATCTCCTTCAGCAGGAACGGCGAGGCGACGCCGACCAGCGACGAGGCGCCGACCAGCAGGCCCACGACGCCGAGCCGACCCCGGTAGGGGCGGAACAGGCGGGCGATCCGACGCAGCTCACGCGGCTGGTCGGCGGGGGCGGGACGACTGGGGTCGAGGGCTTCCTTCGATGGCGTCCATTTCGGTTCTTTTCCTTCGGGGCGCATGGGCCTCCTTTGACGGCTCCCGACAGGACAGTCCTGACGAGACTCCACTGAGCATAGCTCATTGTTACCTATACTCACAATGAATCTGGTCCTGATACCCTTCCCAGTATGAGCACCGCTTCCGAGACCGACAGCCCAGACAGTTCGGACGGCGTCCTCGCCGAGCAGCTGCTGCGCCTGACCCGTCGGCTGCACCGCATCCAGAAGCGCCATCTGGAGCCCCTCGGGATCACCCCCGCCCAGTCCCGCCTGCTGCGCACGGTCGCCCATTACTCCGAAGCGGAGCCCCCCCGAATGGCGGATCTGGCCGCCCGCCTGGAGGTCGTGCCCCGCGCGGTGACCACCCTCGTCGACGGTCTGGAGGCGGCGGAGTGCGTGCGCCGGGTGCCGGACATCGCCAATCGCCGGGTGATCCGGATCGAGCTGACCGAGACCGGCCGCGCCACGCTGCGCAGGCTGCGCAACGCGCGAACGGGCGCCGCAGAGGAGATCCTGGCTCCATTGACCACCGATCAGCGCGAACTGCTCGGCGGCCTGCTCAACGCCCTGGCCGACGGACGGGCCGACGCACCGGCCGACGGGCGGGCGGAGCAGCGCGGCTGCTGAGGCGGAGCGCCTAGCCCAGGGGGCACCCATGCCGCTGCTGGAGCCGAAGCCGGGAGCCCTGCGCCCGCGCACCGTCAGCGGTCCGGCCCCCGACCGGGTGCCCGAGCGTCTGGCGGCCGGCACGCCCGAGCCGCTGCGCTCCGAGCTCATCGCACTGCTGGGCGCCGACAAGGTGCTGTGGCAGGTCTCCGACCTGGTCCGCTACGCCTCGGACGCCTCCCCCTACCGCTTCGTGCCGCAGGTCGTCGTGATCGCCGAGGACATCGACGACGTCTCGACCGTGCTGTCCTACGCCCACGGCAAGCAGCGCGAGGTGGTCTTCCGGGCCGCCGGGACCTCGCTCAACGGCCAGTCCCAGGGCGAGGACATCCTGGTCGACGTGCGCCGCCACTGGGCGGGCGTCGAGGTGCTGGAGGACGGGCTGCGCGCCCGGATCCGCCCCGGGACCACCGTGCTGCGCGCCAACGCCGCGCTCGCCCGGCACGGCCGGGTGCTCGGCCCCGACCCGGCCAGCGCGATCGCCTGCACGCTCGGCGGGGTGGTCGCGAACAACGCCTCGGGCATGACCGCGGGGACCACGCGGAACTCGTACCGCACCCTGTCCTCGCTCACCTTCGTGCTGCCGGGCGGCACCGTGGTGGACACCGCGGACCCGCTGGCCGACGAGGAGCTGGCGCGCGCCGAGCCCGCGCTGTGCCGCGCCCTGATGGAGATCAAGCGGGAGATCGAGGCCGATCACCGGCTGACCGCCCGGATCCGCGCCAAGTACGAGATCAAGAACACCACCGGCTACCGGCTGGACGCCTACCTCGACGGCACCACCCCGGTGGAGATCCTGCGCGGGCTGATGGTCGGATCCGAAGGCACCCTCGGTTTCCTCTCCGAGCTGGTCTTCGACACCCTGCCGCTGGACCGCGAGCTCTACAGCGGGCTGCTCTTCTTCCCCTCGCTGCCCGCCGCCGCGGCCGCCGTGCCGCTCTTCAACGCGGCGGGCGCGATCGCCGTCGAGCTGATGGACGGCAACACGCTGCGCGCCTCGGTCAGCGTGGCAGGCGTACCCGCCGACTGGGCCGCGCTGCCCAAGGACACGACCGCCCTGCTCGTGGAGTTCCGGGCGCCGGACGCCGCGGGCCGGGAGGTCTACGAGCGGCGGGCGGCCGACGTGGTCGCGGGGCTGGAGCTGGTCGCGCCGGTGGCCTCGGTGACCAACGCCTTCACCACCGACGCCGCGACCATCGCCGGCTACTGGAAGGCCCGCAAGGCCTTCGTCACCGCCGTCGGCGGGGCCCGCGCCGCGGGCACCACCCTGATCACCGAGGACTTCGCCGTCCCGCCCTCCCGCCTCGCCGAGGCCTGCGCGGCGCTGCTGGAACTCCAGGCGGAGCACGGTTTCGACGCCGCCGTCGCCGGTCACGCGGCCCACGGCAACCTGCACTTCCTGCTGGCCTTCGACGCCGCGCTGCCCGCCGACGTCGAGCGGTACGGGGCCTTCATGGACGCCTTCTGCCGACTGACCGTCGAGCGCTTCGACGGCTCGCTCAAGGCCGAGCACTCCACGGGACGCAACATGGCCCCCTTCCTCGAACTGGAATGGGGCGCGGCGGCCACCGAGCTGATGTGGCGCACGAAGCAGGTCGTCGACCCCGACGCCGTGCTCGCGCCGCGGATCCTGCTCGACCGCGATCCGCGGGCCCACCTGCGCGGGCTCAAGACCATCCCGCGGGTGGAGGCCGTCGCCGATCCCTGCATCGAGTGCGGGTTCTGCGAGCCGACCTGCCCCAGCAAGGACCTGACGACCACGCCGCGGCAGCGGATCGTGCTGCGCCGCGAGATGATGCGCCAGCAGCCCGGCTCCCCCGTCCTGGACGGGCTGCTCGCCTCCTACGGTTACGACGCGGTGGACACCTGTGCGGGCGATTCCACCTGCAAACTCGCCTGTCCGGTGGGCATCGACACCGGCGCCCTGATGAAGGACTTCCGCCACCGCAGGCACAGCCCGCGCGAGGAACGGACGGCGGCGCTCGTCGCGAAGCGGTTCGGGGCCGTGGAGACGGCGGCCCGGCTCGCGGTCGCCGCCGCCGACCGGATCACCGACCGGGTCGGGGACGGTCCGTTGCGGCTGGTCACGGGGGTCGCGCGCAAGGCCGTACGGCCGGACCTGGTCCCGCGGTGGCTGCCCCAGATCCCGGGCGCCGCCGCCCGCACCCTGCCCGTCACCCGGCGGGTCGGCGCCTCGGCCGTCTACTACCCGGCCTGCGTCAACCGGATCTTCGGGAGCCCGCGCGCCGACCACGGTCACCAAGCGGGGGACGCCGCGGGCGGCCCGTCGCTGCCCGAGGCGGTGGTCGCCCTGTCCGAGCGGGCGGGCAGGCCCGTGTGGATCCCCGGGGACGTCACCGGGACCTGCTGCGCGACCATCTGGCATTCCAAGGGCTACGACGCCGGGAACCGGCTGATGGCCAACCGCATCGTGGAGGCCGCCTGGGGCTGGACCGCGGGCGGGCGGCTGCCGCTCGTCGTCGACGCCTCCTCCTGCACCCTGGGCATCGCGCACGAGGTGGTCCCGTACCTGAGCGCGGACAACCGCGAGCTCCACGCCGAACTCACCGTCGTCGACTCCGTCGTCTGGGCGGCCGAGGAACTGCTGCCGCGTCTGGAGGTGCTGCGCACGGTCGGTTCGGCGGTGCTGCATCCGACCTGCTCGATGCGCCATCTGGGTGACGAGGCCCACCTGCGGGCGGTGGCCGAGGCCTGCGCCCGGGAGGTGGTCGTGCCGGACGACGCGGGGTGCTGCGCCTTCGCCGGGGACCGCGGCATGCTGCACCCCGAGCTGACGGACGCCGCGACGGCGCGCGAGGCGGCGGAGGTCGCGGCGCGGTCCTACGACGTCCACCTGTCCGCGAACCGCATGTGCGAGGTGGGGATGGACCGGGCCACCGGGCACTCCTACTACTCGGCGCTCCTCGAACTGGAGCGGGCCACCCGCCCCTGAACGCCCCCGGAGCGCCCCTGGAGCGCCCCCTAGGACCGCCCCCGCACGGTCGCCGAAGCGGTCACCGATCCCCGGACGACCATGGCCGGTTCTCGTCGGAACAACGGAAAACCGATTGCCCCGCATGCTGTTCAAAGGCGAACCTTGCACGGTTTGAACCACTACCGAGTCATGGGGCGTCATGCAGATCAGCGATCTTCCGTATCCGGACCCAGGGGTACCCGACGCGCGATCCGGGCCCCGGTTCCTGCTGTGGCTGGGGCGCAATCAGCTGGGCGGGCAGTTCAAGAGCCTGTGCTGGGGGCTGATGCACCACTGCGGGATCGCGGGCCTGCCCTTCGCCGTCGGGCTCGGAGTCGAGGCGGTCGTGGACCGCGACGGAACCCGGCTGATCCTGGTCGGCGGGCTCATCCTGCTGCTCGGGATCGCCATCTCGCTCGGTGACACGATGCTGCACCGGACGGCCGTGACCAACTGGATCACCGCCGCCGCCCGCGTCCAGCAGCTCCTCGCCCGCAAGACCGCCGAGTTGGGCGCCGCCCTCAGCCGACGCGTCGCGGCGGGAGAGGTGGTGGCGGTGTCCACGGGCGACGTCGAGAAGATCGGCTGGTTCGTCGAGGCGGTCTCCCGCTTCCTCGCCGCCGCCTTCGCCGTCGTCGTGATCTGCGTGGGCCTCGTCCTCTACGCGCCGGCGCTCGGCGTGGTCGTGGCGATCGGGGTTCCCGTACTGGCCGTGGCCGTGCTGCCGTTGCTGCCGCACGCCACCCAACGCGCTGACGTCCAGCGCGAGAAGGCGGGCAGGGCCACCGAACTGGCCTCCGACACGGTGGCCGGGCTGCGCGTGCTGCGCGGCATCGGCGGCGAGGAACTCTTCCTCGGCCGCTACCGCGAAGCGTCGCAGGAGGTCCGCAAGGCCGCCGTGCGCAGCGCCCGGATGTGGGCCCTGATCTCGGCGATCCAGGTCCTGCTGCCCGGTCTGCTGCTCATCACGGTGGTCTGGTACGGCGCCGAGCTCGTCCTCGACGGGCGGATCACGGTGGGCGAACTCGTCGCCGTGTTCAGCGCGGTGGCGCTGATGCTCTACCCGCTGCGGCACTTCGAGGAGATCGCCATGGCGTACTCCTTCTCACGGCCGTCGGCCAAGCGGGCCGCCCGGGTGCTGTCGCTGACCCGGACGGACCCCGACACCGAAACCGCGGCCGAAACCGCGACCGCTTCCGACGCGGAGCCGGGCACCCGTGCGGACACGCCGGCGGAGCCGACGGCGGCGACCACGGCGACGGTCGCGCGGCCGCCCGCCACGCCGGCTCCCGGAGGGGACCTCTACGACCCGGAGACCGGGCTGTTGGCCCCCGCCGGCCTGTTCACCGCGGTGGTCTGCGGGGACCCGGACCTGGCGGGGCGGCTGGCGGAGCGCCTCGGCGGGCATCCCGCCGACGCCGTCGGCAACCCCTCCGTGCTGCTGGGCGGGGTCGCGCTCGACGACCTGGAGCTGGACACGGCGCGCACGCTGGTGCTCGTCCAGGACAAGGACCCGGTGCTGCTCTCCGGCACGCTGCGCGAACTGCTCGACGTACCGGCCTCCGGCGCGGTCGGGGCCGCGGAGGCCCTGGCGGCCGCCCAGTGCGCGGACGTACTGGACGCGCTGTCGCAGTCCGCGCCGGACGGCGTGGACGATCCGATGGACGCGCGGATCACCGAGCGCGGGCGCTCGCTGTCGGGCGGCCAGCGCCAGCGGCTCGCGCTCGCGCGCTCGCTGGTCACCGACCCGGAGGTGCTGGTGCTGGACGAGCCGACCTCCGCGGTCGACTCCCACACCGAGGCCCGGATCGCGGGCGGCGTCGCGGCGCTGCGCGCGGGGCGCACCACGGTGGTCCTGGCCTCGTCACCACTGCTGCTGGACCGCGCCGACCGGGTCGTCCTGGTCGACGGCGGCACGGTCTCGGCGGTCGGTACGCACCGTGAACTGCTGCGGGACGAACCGCGCTACCGCGCGATCGTCACGCGCGAGACGGACGAGGAACAGCTGCTCGACGCGGTCGAGGGGCTCGACAAGCTGCGGGAACTCACAGAGATCGAGGAATCGGCATGATCGGCGTGGTGGCGCCGGAGTACGATCCGGCCGCTCCCGAGACCGTCGCCACCCTTCCGGTGGGCACGTCGGCGACGGTTCGGGGCTATGTGCGCGGGCTGCTGCGGCGGCACCGACGGGCGTTCGTCCTCCTGGTCACGGTCAACGCGGTCGCGGTGATCGCGTCCATGATCGGCCCCTACCTGCTCGGTCAGGTGGTGGACGACCTCGCGGCGGGGGCGCGCGAACTGCACCTGGGGCGCGTGGCGCTGCTGTTCGCGCTGGCCCTGCTCGTCCAGACGCTCTTCGTCCGGATGGTCCGGCTGCGCGGGGCCGTGCTCGGCGAGGAGATGCTGGCGGATCTGCGCGAGGACTTCCTGGTCCGTTCGGTGGGCCTGCCGCCGGGCGTGCTGGAGCGCGCGGGCACCGGTGACCTGCTGTCACGGATCACCACGGACATCGACCGGCTCGCCAACGCGATGCGCGAGGCGGTGCCCCAGCTGGCCATCGGCGTGGTGTGGGCGGGGCTGCTCTTCGGGGCGCTCGCCGTGACCGCGCCGCCGCTGGCGCTGGCCGCCCTGGTGGCCCTGCCGGTCCTGGTGTTCGGCTGCCGGTGGTACTTCAAGCGGGCGCCCTCCGCGTACCGCTCGGAGTCGGCGGGCTACGCGGCGGTCGCCGCGGCGCTCACCGAGACGGTGGACGCGGGCCGCACGGTCGAGGCGCACCGCCTGGGCGGGCGCCGGATCGCCCTGTCCGAGCAGCGCATCAAGGAGTGGACGGCCTGGGAGCGCTACACGCTCTTCCTCCGGTCGGTCCTCTTCCCGGTCATCAACGTCACCTACGTGACGATCCTCGGCTCGGTGCTGCTGATCGGCGGCTACTGCGTCCTCCAGGGGTGGATGTCGGTGGGGCAGATGACCACCGGCGCGCTGCTGGCCCAGATGATGGTCGACCCGATCGGGCTGATCCTGCGCTGGTACGACGAACTCCAGATCGCGCAGGTCTCCCTGGCCCGGCTGGTCGGGGTGCACGAGATCGAGCCCGACGCGGGCGACGAGCAGGTGGCGCCGGACGGGCGCGACGTACGGGCCGACTCGGTCCGCTTCGGCTACCGCGAGGGGGTGGACGTACTGCACCAGGTGTCCCTGTCGGTGCCGCCGGGGACCCGGATGGCGCTGGTCGGGCCCTCGGGAGCGGGCAAGTCCACACTGGGCAGGCTGCTGGCGGGCATCTACGCGCCGCGCTCGGGCGAGGTCACGCTCGGCGGGGCCGAGCTGTCGCGGATGCCCGCGGAGCGGGTGCGCGCGCACGTGGCGCTGGTCAACCAGGAGCACCACGTGTTCGTGGGAAGCCTGCGCGACAACCTGCGGCTCGCCCGGTCGGGCGCCGAGGACGCCGAGTTGTGGGCGGCGCTGGGCGCGGTGGACGCGGACGAGTGGGCCAGGGCGCTGGAGGACGGGCTGGACACCGAGGTCGGCTCCGGCGCCGCGGCGCTCACCCCGGCGCAGGCGCAGCAGATCGCGCTGGCCCGGCTGGTGCTGGCCGATCCGCACACGCTGGTCCTGGACGAGGCGACCTCGCTGCTGGATCCGCGGGCGGCCCGGCACCTGGAGCGCTCGCTGGCCCGGGTGTTGGAGGGTCGTACGGTCGTGGCCATCGCCCACCGGCTGCACACGGCGCACGACGCGGACGTGATCGCGGTGGTCGAGGCGGGCCGGATCAGCGAGCTGGGGTCCCACGACGAGCTGGTCGCGGCGGACGGCGCGTACGCGGCGCTGTGGCGCTCCTGGCACGGCTGAGCGGGAGGATCCGACCGGTGGGCGCGTGCCCCGTACCGTCCCTGCGAGGGGACGGTACGGGGCACGGTCGTTTCACGCCTTGCGGAGCCGGTCGATGATGCCGTCGAGGTCCCGGGTCAGCATGTAGTCGCGGACGAAGTGGCCGCCGGGCTCCTCGTGCCACTCGTGCGGGATCCCGACCCGGTCGAGGGCGCCGCGGAACTCCCGTTGTCCGGCGAGCACCTGGGTCTCGTTGAAGGTGTCGAAGGCGTTCGTCCGGTCGGGGCTGGTGCCCGCGACGAGGAAGACCCGCTTGTTGCGGTAGCTCTCGATGCGTTCCATCGGGTTGTCGGCGGTGACCCTGGCCTGGTCCCACGGAACGCCGTACACCGTGCCGCCGCCGAGGTCGAGGGCCCCGGAGGACAGGTTGGCCCAGTGCACCACGGCGCCGTTGTCGCGGCGCAGGCTGGCGGGGCCGGAGTGGGAGCTCACCGAGGCGAAGTGGCCCCAGTACTTGGCCGCGTACTTCAGGGCGCCGAAGCCTCCCATCGAGAAGCCGGAGACGGCGCGGCCGTCGTATTCGGCGAAGGTCCGGAAGTTGGCCTCGACCCAGGGGATCAGCTGCCCGATGTGGAAGGTCTCCCAGTTGCGGGGGCCGACGTTGGAGGTGACGGCGTTGGAGTACCAGCCCGCGTGCCCGCCGTCGGGCATCACGACGATGATCGGCTTGCCCTGGGTCAACTCGCGGATGCGCAGCCGGTCGAAGGTGATGAAGTCCTGGTCGGTGCCGCCGCCGTGGAACAGGTAGAGGACGGGGTAGGTGCGCCCGCTCCAGTGGTAGTCGTCCGGGAGCAGGACGTTGACGGCGGGCTGCCAGCCGATGGCGTCCGTCTGGAAGCGGTAGTACCACATGCGGGGGTCGCCCTCGCCGCGGTCCACGATGTGCAGGCCGCCCGCGTCGCCGACGGCCGCGGCCGTCGTGGCGGAGGCGAGGACGCCCCCGGCGCCCAGGGCCATCGCGGCGGAGAGCCCGCCGACGGTCTTGAGGAGGTTCCTGCGGGTGGGACGGTGCTGCTCGTTCACCATGATCTCCTGATCACAAAGCGAATGGATGGTCGTCAGTTGGTGGTGGTCCAGGTGCCCCGGGCGGGGTTCCAGTGGATGGTGACCTTCTGGAAGCGCTGGGCCTTGCCGCCCGCCTCGTCCACCTCGTCACCCGTGGGGTAGCCGAGCGCCGCCTCGTGGCCGCCCGCGTGGAAGGCGTCGTAGATCGCACCGTGCACCACGTGCGCTCCCGTCTGGGCCGACCACATGAACAACCCGCGCTCGAAGAACTGGTAACGGCCCCGCGTGCCGTCCGGCGCCGGTGCGGCGTCCGCCTCGTCCATCGTCGGGAAGCCCCAGCGCCGCTCCGCGTCCGTCGCCCAGAACTTGTCGCGGATGTCCCCGTAGATCGCGTGCGCCTCGTCCGGGTGCCAGAGGATGATCCCGTTCTGGAAGGCCTGGAAGCGGCCGCCCATCATGGAGTCCCGCTCCCCCGCGGTCGGTCGGCCGAGCGCGCCGCCCGGCCCGCCCATGCCGTCGTACTTCGCCCCGATCGCGCCGTAGGGCATGAGGTCGTCCAGCAGGTTGTACCGGCGGGGCGTGAAGCCGCGCAGCCCGTCGCCCCACGTGCGTTCCTCGGCCACCTGCCCGAAGTCGTACTCCTCCCGGACCACCGGCTGCGTGTGCCCCGGGTCGGCCCAGCGGACGAACAGCGCCACGTGGTCGGTGCCGCCCGCGTCCTTGAGCAGGATGTCGCCGGGCTGCAGGTCGCCCGCCGGCACGTCGAAGGTCACGTTCCACAAGGACCAGGTGGTCAGGGACGATTCCAGGTTCCAGGCCATCGACACGAAGCCCGAGCAGTCGGGCCGGTAGCAGCCGAACTGGTTCTCGTGGCAACCGCTCTGGGAGTAGGGCACCCGCTCGGCGATCCACGACCACGCGCGGTCCATCGCCTCACCGCGCCCGATCGGCCCGCCCCGGTCCGAAGCGCTCGCGGCGGGCGCCGCGACGAACGTCACCGCGGTGGCCGCCATCATCAGTGTCAGCGCTCCGACCGCACGCCGAAGGATCAGCGCTCTCATGGCTGTCTCCTGGTCAGTTGGTGGTGGTCCAGGTGCCCCGGGCGGGGTTCCAGTGGATGGTGACCTTCTGGAAGCGCTGGGCCTTGCCGCCCGCCTCGTCCACCTCGTCACCCGTGGGGTAGCCGAGCGCCGCCTCGTGGCCGCCCGCGTGGAAGGCGTCGTAGATCGCACCGTGCACCACGTGCGCTCCCGTCTGGGCCGACCACATGAACAACCCGCGCTCGAAGAACTGGTAACGGCCCCGCGTGCCGTTCGGTGCCTGCGCGGCGTCCGCCTCGTCCATCGTCGGGAAGCCCCAACGCCGCTCCGCGTCCGTCGCCCAGAACTTGGTCAGGATGTCCCCGTAGATCGCGTGCGCCTCGTCCGGGTGCCAGAGGATGATCCCGTTCTGGAAGCCCTGGAAGCGGCCGCCGAACAGGGCCGCCTCCTCGGCGCGGACCGGCCATCCGAGGGGGCCGCCGTGGCCGCCCAGGCCCTCGTACTTCGCTCCTATCGCCCCGTACGGCTGGAAGGCCTCGTCCCGCTGCGCCCGGGCGGCGCCCTCCACCGCGTCGTACCGGTCCGGATAGGCGGAACGCTGGACGGCCTGCGCGAGTTGGCCGGGGGTGCTGCCCTCCATGCCGGGCTCCATCTGGAGGGCCACCTCGAAGAACTTGCCCGCCGCGTAGTCGACGTCGAGGATCTGCTCCCGCGAGCCCCACCCCTGCGAGGGCCGCTGCTGGAAGACGCCGAGCGAGTCCCGGTCCCCGCAATCGAGGTTGTTCATGCGGGACTCGACCCAGCCGGTCTCGAAACCTGCGAGCATCACCTTGTCGGAGACGTTCATGCGCTGACCGACCTCGTACACCTTGCGCGTCACCGCGATGTCCCGCTGCGCCGGGATGTCGCAGAACATATCGGCGGTCGCGGTGTGGCCGAGGGGGCCGGGCACCCGCGGGACTCCCTGTGCCCAGGCCGGGGCGCACAGGGCGGACACCGCCGCCATGACCAGCAGGACCAGCAGGACCACTGTTCTCGATCTCGTACGTCGTACCGCCTCGCCACGCACCAGCCTGCTCCTTCGCTGCGGTTCGCCTTGCGTCGGCCTCCGTGTGGGGGTTCGGTCCGCGGACCGACGGGCCACAACGTACGGGCGGGGCAGGGCGGGACCGCATCCGGAACGCTCCGGAGTGACAGCGCGCGGTGGTGTCCGCTACCTCTGGTTCCCGGTGCCGGTCGGTGGCGCCGGACACGTGGGCAGCACGGGGCGCCCCTCGGTGCGTACGGCGGGCAGCCAGGCGTCGGGGCGGGCCGAGCCGGGAGGGAGGCGGACGTGGTACCACTGGGTCGATCGCGTGCCCGACTCGTCGATGATGGGTATCCCGTCGGGGAGTTGGCAGTCGGCGTCGAGGACGTCGCCGTGCCACACCCGGGTCGCCACGACGTTGTCAGTGGTGTAGGGACGCCGGGGGTCGATCGCCAGGCCGAGGCTGCACTGTGCGTCCCGGTCCGTCCGGGCCAGGCAGCTGTGCTCGGCGTTGAACACGACGACCCGGTACGAGGCTTCGGTCGTCCGGCCGCTCGCCGGGGTCCCGCTCGCCCCGGGCGCCGCGGACCCGTCGCCGCCCCGCACGGCGTACGCCCAGCCCGCGGCGAGGGCCCCGCACACGGCGACGGCCGCGAGGGCGGCGAGGGCCCGGCCGCGCCGCCGCGCGGCGGGGCGCGCGGCCCTGGTGCTGTCGGAGGCCGTGCGGTCGGACGCCGTGCGGGCCGTGATGCGGGTGTGCAGGCTGCTGGCGGTGTGGGGGGCGCGCGAGGCGTGGTTCGGAGCCAGGCAGTCGGTCACGAGCGCGCGCCAGAACGGCGGCACCGCGGTGTCCAGCCGCAACGGTGCCCGTCCGTCGGCGTACTCCTGCGCCACGGCGCCGCGCGCCATCGGGGTGGCGCCGGGGAAGGGCGAGGCTCCGGCGGCGAACACCTCGTGGATCACGATGCCCAGCGCCCAGATGTCGGCGCTCGGGCGGACCTCCACACCGCGCTCGCCGAGCGGGGCCTTCCACCGTTCGGGCGGGAGGTAGTCGAAGGTGCCCATCGGGGGCGCGTACCCGTGGGTGCCTTCGATGCCGGTCAGTTCCGTGGCGATGCCGAAGTCCGCGAGCTTGGCCGAACCGTCGGCCATGATCAGGACGTTGTCCGGTTTGAGGTCGCCGTGCACCCACCCGGTGCGGTGCAGGTGGGCGAGGCCCTCGCAGACCTCCTCGATCAGTCTGGCCCCCTCCGCCTCGCTCACCGGCTCGGCCAACAGGTCGCGCAGGCTGCACCTGGCCCGTTCCATGACCAGGACGATCGCGCCGTCCAGGAACGGCTGCTCGGGGTCGCTGAGCACGACGGAGTCCAGGAGCCTGATCAGGCGCGGGTGGCGGGAACGGCCGCACAGCTCGACCTCGCGGCGGGCGGCCTCCGCGACCGACCGGGCCTGGCGCGGGGAGAGCCCGGCGGTCGGCAGGACCTTGAGCGCGACGTCGGCGGGAGCGGGATCCACGTCGCCGCGCGGGGCGGTGCCGGGACCCGGGCCGGTGCCCCGTACCTCCTCGTCGGTAACCGGACCGCCGGCGGACGTCCGCGCGCGCTCGACGGGTCGTCCCGCGTAGACCGTGGCCCAGCCGCCCGCCGCGATCGGCTCGACGACCTCCCAGGCGCCGACGCGGTATCCGCGCGGAAGGGGCTGCGCGCACTCACTTCCCGCTGTGTCGGCCGTGCCGTGCACCGTCTGCTCCTCCGGCCCGCCGGCCATCTCGGTCCGCTCCCGCGCCCGCGCCCGCCGCGGGACGCCCTGCCGGGGTCATCGCACCGTCTCCCGCTTGCGCGTGCCGGCCGGGAAGCGGGGCGGCAACAGCGCGAGGTGCTCCTCCCGGACCAGCCCGAACCGCAGGGCGAGTCCGACGAGCGTCTCCCGCTTGCCGTTGCGCCGCGTGCTGCGCCGGGGATCGCACTCCGCCGGACTGGTGATCCGCATCTTCTCCTCGGCGAGGTAGTCGATGTGGGAGCTGACCGCACGCGCCGTCAACAGTGCGCAGGCGGCGTGTCCTTTGAGTCGATCGACGATCTCGGGGGTGGTCGGCACCGCGACCGGCGACTCGTCCCGCAGCCGCGGTTCGCAGAGCGCGACCAGGACGAGGAAGTAGGTGGCCGTCTCGTCCAGGGAGTAGGCGGTGACGGTACGACTCCCCCCGTGACCACCGTGACCCGCCGCGGCCCTCATGACGTCCGGGTCCAGGTAGACGTGGTCGGGCGCGAACACCTGGAAGGAGACGGTGGAGTTGCCGCGCGTGGGCAGCACCACCCGCGAGAACTCGAAGGGAATGGGCGCCCCGGCCCGGCGCGGTGGCACCCGGAGGTACTCCCCGGCCCCTTCGGGGTTCTCCACCAGATAGCTCTGGTGGGCGCTGTGGTTGCTGAGCTGCCAGTGGTCGTCGGTCACCCGGATCTCTCCCGCCAACCGGGAGATCGCCGGGTCGACGAGCCGGAGTTCCACGGGCGTCGTCGTGGAACCCCGCCCGAACCGGGCCATCTCGCCCGGCCCGAGCCGTAATGTCACCGCGTCGCCGAACGGCTCCTCGCCCACGCCGTCGTTCCCTTGCGGCAGGTAGACCACTATCCCGCTCACGGTTCCCCCGTTCTCGACCCGCGCCAGCGGGCTTCGCCCCAACCGACGTTACCCACCCGTAACGGCGTTCGACGCCGGGATGCGGCCGCATTGGCTGGGACTCACCGTGAGACTGTCCGACCCGTCGGCATGTCCGGCCGGGCACACAGGAGCCGTCACGCCCGACCCCGGTCGGGGTGGGAGCGCGTCCGTGTGCGCCACACCTCAAGGGGACGTTTGGCGGAAATCGGGAGGAGGCGCCCCCGCCCGCCCGCTCGCGGGGCGGGCCGGGCTAGATGAAGCCGAGCGCGGCTGCGCCGCCTACCCCGCCGAGGAGCATGAACACCGGCATGAGGACCTTCAGCTCGACCCAGCTGCCCGCGCGGAAGCGCATCATCTTCGGCGGGCCGATCGGGTACCAGCGCTTGCCCGCGATCGGGATGGGCCACAGGACGGGGCAGCCCGAGACGGTCAGGGCGTCCCCGATGTCGTGGACCAGGGCGCCGAGCACGATCGGCAGGCCGAGCCACAGGTACTCCTCGCCGGGACCGGTGAACAGCCAGTTCGCGCCGTTGCCCGGCTGGTCCAGCACCCCGGCCAGTATCCAGGCGCTGGTGGCGCCGAGGAGCCAGACGAGGACGTCGCTGGACATCCGGGCGGCCCGCCACAGGAGGCCCTCGACGGCGAGTACGAGGTGGACGAAGAGCAGGACCAGGACGCCCCAGCGGTCCGTGGTGACCGCCAGGGCCGAGGCGCCGGCCCCGATCAGGACGGCCCACAGCCAGGTGTGGGTGAGGGTGCGGTGGCCGCCGGTCCGGCGGGCGTCGCGCGGGGCGCGGGTGGCCTTGTAGACGGCGTAGGAGATCTTGTCGACCACCTCGCACAGGCCGCGGGACAGCGGCCCGAAGGCGCGCGAGATCGTCGCCGACTTGTGGTCGAGGTCGGGGGCCAGGGCAGCGCCCGCGCAGATGAGCGCCCCGACGACGAGGACCGGCCAGGGCATGGGGTAGCCGGCGGCCGCGGTCGCCGCGCCCACCCCCAGCCAGGCCGCTGCCCCGGAGAGTGAGTGCGCCGGACCCATCATGTCGTTCTCGCCCCAGTGGTGTGGAGGTCGGGCCCCGTTGACGGTTTCGTTCGGACCCGGTCGACGGCACAGCGTACCGTCGATGATCTTCTTTCCCGCCGCCGGTTCCCTCATCCGGGGGGAAGCCAGGCAAGATGGGGGGTGTGACCCTCATTGATCAGCTCCCGCCGAACGCCGACCCCGACGCCCTCTTCGAGGCTTTCTCCTCGTGGGCGGAGGACCAGGGCATCTCCCTGTACCCGGCGCAGGAGGAGGCCCTGATCGAGGTCGTCTCCGGCGCGAACGTGATCCTCTCCACGCCGACCGGCTCCGGGAAGAGCCTGGTGGCCGCCGGAGCGCACTTCACCGCACTGGCCCAGGACAAGGTCACCTTCTACACCGCGCCGATCAAGGCCCTGGTGTCGGAGAAGTTCTTCGACCTGTGCAAGCTCTTCGGCACCGAGAACGTCGGCATGCTGACCGGCGACGCCTCGGTCAATTCGGACGCCCCGGTGATCTGCTGCACCGCCGAGGTGCTGGCCTCCATCGCGCTGCGCGACGGCAAGAACGCCGACATCGGCCAGGTCGTGATGGACGAGTTCCACTTCTACGCCGAACCGGACCGCGGCTGGGCCTGGCAGATCCCGCTGCTGGAGCTCCCGCAGGCACAGTTCATCCTGATGTCGGCCACCCTCGGTGACATGAAGCGGTTCGAGGAGGACCTGACCCGGCGCACCGGGCGCCCGACCTCGGTGGTCCGCTCCGCGACCCGGCCCGTCCCGCTGTCGTACGAGTACGTCACCACGCCGATCACCGACACCATCACCGAGCTGCTGGAGACCCGGCAGGCACCCGTGTACATCGTGCACTTCACCCAGGCCCAGGCGGTCGAGCGAGCGCAGTCGCTGATGAGCATCAACATGTGCACGCGTGAGGAGAAGGACAAGATCGCCGAGCTGATCGGCCACTTCCGCTTCACCACCAAGTTCGGCCAGAACCTCTCGCGCTACGTCCGCCACGGCATCGGCGTGCACCACGCCGGCATGCTGCCTAAGTACCGGCGACTGGTCGAGAAGCTGGCCCAGGCGGGTCTGCTCAAGGTCATCTGCGGCACCGACACCCTCGGCGTCGGCGTGAACGTCCCGATCCGCACCGTGCTCTTCACCGCCCTCACCAAGTACGACGGCAACCGGGTGCGCACGCTGCGGGCGCGCGAGTTCCACCAGATCGCCGGTCGGGCCGGGCGGGCGGGCTTCGACACCGCGGGGTACGTGGTCGCCCAGGCACCCGAGCACGTGATCGAGAACGAGAAGGCGCTGGCGAAGGCCGGCGACGACCCGAAGAAGCGCCGCAAGGTGGTCCGCAAGAAGGCCCCGGAAGGCTTCGTCGCCTGGTCCGACACCACCTTCGAGAAGCTGATCGGCGCCGACCCGGAGCCGCTGACCTCGCGCTTCAAGGTCACCAACATCATGCTGCTGTCGGTCATCGCCCGCCCCGGCGACGCCTTCCAGGCCATGCGCCACCTCCTGGAGGACAACCACGAGCCGCGCAAGAACCAGCTGCGCCACATCCGCCGGGCCATCGCGATCTACCGCTCCCTGTTGGACGGCGGCGTGGTCGAGAAGCTCGACGCCCCCGACGCGGAGGGCCGCACCATCCGGCTCACCGTCGACCTCCAGCAGGACTTCGCGCTGAACCAGCCGCTGTCCACCTTCGCGCTGGCCTCCTTCGACCTGCTGGACCCGGAGTCCCCCTCCTACGCGCTGGACATGGTCTCGGTCGTGGAGTCCACGCTGGACGACCCGCGCCAGATCCTCGCCGCGCAGCAGAACAAGGAGCGCGGCATCGCCGTGGGCGCGATGAAGGCCGACGGGATCGAGTACGAGGAGCGGATGGAGCGCCTCCAGGACGTCACCTATCCCAAGCCGCTCGAAGAGCTGCTCCTGCACGCCTACGACGTGTACAGCAAGAGCCACCCGTGGGTCCGCGACCACCCGGTCTCCCCGAAGTCGATCATCCGCGACATGTACGAGCGCGCGATGACCTTCACCGAGTTCACCTCCTACTACGAGCTGGCGCGCACCGAGGGCATCGTGCTGCGCTACCTGGCGGGTGCCTACAAGGCGCTCGACCACACCATCCCGGACGACCTCAAGTCCGAAGACCTCCAGGACCTCATCGCCTGGCTCGGCGAGCTGGTCCGCCAGGTCGACTCCAGCCTGCTCGACGAGTGGGAGCAGCTGGCGAACCCCGAGGTGGAGACGGCGGAGCAGGCCCAGGAGAAGGCCGACCAGGTCAAGCCGGTCACGGCGAACGCCCGCGCCTTCCGGGTCCTCGTCCGCAACGCCATGTTCCGCCGGGTGGAGCTGGCCGCCCTGGACAACCTCCACGAGCTGGGCGAGCTGGACTCCGAGTCCGGCTGGAACGCCGACGCCTGGGGCGATGCGATGGACGCCTACTGGGACGAGTACGACGACCTCGGCACCGGACCGGACGCGCGCGGCCCCAAGCTGCTCATGATCGAGGAGGACGCGGAGCACGGCCTGTGGCGCGTCCGCCAGGCCTTCGCCGACCCCAACGGTGACCATGGATGGGGCATCAGCGCCGAGGTCGACCTCGCGGCCTCCGACGAGGAGGGCCGGGCGATCGTCCGGGTCACCGCCGTCGGCGAGCTCTGACCGTCCCGCCCCCGACCTCAGTGGAGAACCCCTGATGACGAACCCCGCCGAGAGACTGGTCGATCTGCTCGACCTGGAGCAGATCGAGGTCAACATCTTCCGCGGCCGCAGTCCCGAGGAGTCCCTCCAGCGGGTCTTCGGCGGCCAGGTGGCCGGCCAGGCGTTGGTGGCGGCGGGCCGCACCACCGAGGGCGGCCGCCCGGTCCACTCGCTGCACGCGTACTTCCTGCGCCCCGGGATCCCCGGGGTGCCGATCGTGTACCAGGTGGAGCGGGTGCGTGACGGGCGCTCCTTCACCACCCGGCGCGTCACCGCGGTCCAACAGGGCAAGACCATCTTCAACCTCACCGCCTCCTTCCATCGGCCGGAGGACGGCAGCATCGAGCACCAGCTGCCTCCTCGTCTGGACTTCCCGCACCCCGACACGCTGCCGAAGGTCGCGGACGAGATCCGCGAACACCTGGGGGCGCTGCCCGAGGCGCTGGAGCGGATGGCCCGTCGTCAGCCCTTCGACATCCGGTACGTGGACCGGCTCCGCTGGACCCCCGAGGACCTCAAGGACGCCGATCCGCGCAGCGCCGTGTGGATGCGCGCGGTCGGCCCGCTGGGCGACGACCCGCTCGTCCACACCTGCGCCCTGACCTACGCCAGTGACATGACCCTCCTCGACGCCGTGCGCATCCCGGTGGAGCCGCTCTGGGGGATGCGCGGTTTCGACATGGCGAGCCTGGACCACGCCATGTGGTTCCACCGTCCCTTCCGGGCGGACGAGTGGTTCCTCTACGACCAGGAGTCCCCCATCGCCCACGGGGGCCGGGGGCTGGCCCGCGGCCGGATCTACGACGTGGAGGGCAGGCTGCTGGTCTCCGTCGTCCAGGAGGGCCTGTTCCGCCCGTACCCCGCCCGGCCCACCCCTTCCGCCCCTTCCGACCTGTCGCCGAAGAGCTGAGCGCGCCCATGCCGACCCCGGTCCTCCCCTGCCCCTGCGGGCTGCCCGCCGCCTACCCGGACTGCTGCGGACGCTTCCACTCCGGCGAGCGGCAGGCGCCGACCGCGGAGCTGCTGATGCGCTCCCGCTTCAGCGCCTTCGCCGTCGGGGACACCGCCTACCTGCTCCGCTCCTGGCACCCCTCGACCCGCCCGGGGCGGCTCGATCTGGATCCCGGCCAGCGCTGGGAGCGCCTGGAGATCCTGGGTACCGAGCGCGGCGGGATGTTCGAGACGGAGGGCACGGTGGAGTTCCGGGCGCACTACCGCGAGGGCGGGCACGCGGGCTCGCTGCTCGAACACAGCACCTTCTCCCGCGAGGGCGGCGCCTGGGTCTACGTCGGCCCCCTCTCCCCCGTCGTCTTCGACTGATCCCTGGCTCCGGCGAGCGCGAACTCCAGGCTGGTCCGGTACCAGCGCAGCTCGTCCGGGGGCTCCGCCCGCAGCAGGGCGGTCGCGACGGCCGCCGCGGCCGGGACCTGCGGGTGACCGTAGGGCGCGGGCGGGGCGAGCCCCGTGAGCAGGATCCGCTCGGCCCGGTCGGGCACCGCCTGCTCCAGCTCCGCCTCCGGCAGCACGGAAGCCAGGACCGCCGCCCGCTCCCAGGGATCCGCGGTGCGTCTCAGCAGCAGCCCCACATGCCGGCCGCGCCACCGCCGGGGCCGCAGATCCGCTCGGGCCTCGACCAGCGCCCTGTCCTCCGGAGGCGCGCTCCCGCGCAACAGCGCCGGCTCCCTCACGGTGAACTCGGCCAGCTCGGCGGCGAGGTAGAGCCAGACGACGGCCCGGTAGCGGTTGATCCGATAGCCGACCGGTGTGAGCCGCCCGCAGCGCGCGAGCCGGGTGAACCGACCCGGGCTGATCCCCATCGACCCGGCCGCCTCCGCAGCGCCCACCGTCCGCACCCGCTCGCGCAGGGCGTCCGGGAAACCGGCGGCCCTCCTGACCCGGTCCAGCTCGCCGCGCGCGAACCGCGCGGCCCCGCTCGACGCGCACGGCCCGGCCCGCACCATCCCCAGCTGCACGGCGCGGGCGAGCTCGCCCCGCCGCAGCCCCAACTCCTCGGCGGCCCGGGCGCCACCGACCACCTCTGCCACCCCGGCGGGCCCCGACCCCGCCGTCACGTCCCTGCTCCTGACCTCCATCACGGTCCTCCCCCACACAGCTCGATTACCCTGTGTGAAGACCGTAACGCAGAGCGACGGAAACCCGCGAACCCTGTGGATAACTCCCCGACCAGCCCGACCAGCCCTGCCGCCCTACCCCCCGGTGATCCGTCGTTCGGTGACGCCCAGGTGCTCGCCCACCCGGTTGACCAGCAGCGTCATCTCGTACGCGACCTGCACGTAGTCCGCCTCGGTCGCGGTCAGCACGCACAGCGAACTACCGGCTCCCGCCGCCATCACCAACAGCACGCCCTCGTCGTACTCGATCACCGTCTGGCGCACCTCACCGGCCCGGAAGTGCCGCCCGGAGCCCTTCGCGAGGCTCTGCAGTCCGGCCGCGACCGCCGCCAGGTGCTCCGCGTCCTCCCGTGCCAGGCCCGCGCTCGCGCTCGTCACCAGGCCGTCGTTGGAGAGCACCACCGCGTGCCGGACCTGCTGGACCCTGCGCGTCAGGTCGTCCAGCAGCCAGTCGAGCTGCTTGTCCAGTGCCATTTTCCGCCCCTCCCCGTCGACCCGGCCGGCCCGGCCGCGCCCACCCCCGCATAGTCGTCCCGCAAGCCTTGCCCACCAGCGGCTTTCCGGCAAGGAGGATGTCTCCATGGCACAGAAGATGACTCAAGAGGAATGGCGCGGGTTCGTCTCGCACTCCACCCGCACCGGAAAGCTGTCGACCGTTCGGGAGGACGGAAGCCCCCACATCGCTCCCATTTGGTTCGTACTCGACGGCGATTCCTTCGTTTTCAACACCGGTAAGGACACCGTCAAGGGGCGCAATCTGGCCCGCGACGGCCGCGTCGCCCTCTGCGTGGACGACGACCGGCCGCCGTTCTCCTACGTCGTCCTGCAAGGGCGGGCCACGATCACCGAGGACATGGACGACATGCTCCAGTGGGCCACCCGGATCGGCGGGCGCTACATGGGCGAGGAGCGGGCCGCCGCCTTCGGCCGCCGCAACGCCGTCCCGGGCGAACTCCTCGTCCGGGTCCGGATCGACAAGGTGATCTCGGCGGTGGGCATCACCGACTGAGGCCCACCGCGCAGGCCCGGCCCCTCACACGGAATCCGCCTGCGGCTCGACCGCGTCGAGGAGCCGGGCGGTGTGCATCCGCCCGGCGTACTCGACCAGCCTGATCAACACTTCCTTCCCCGAGTCCTTGTCCCGCGCGTCGCACAGCACCACGGGAGTGCCCGGCTCCAGGTCGAGCGCCCGCGAGACCTCGTGCGCGCCGTAACCCCGGGCGCCCGAGAAACAGTTGACGGCCACCACGAAGGGGATGCTCCGGTGCTCGAAGTAGTCGACCGCCGGGAAGCAGTCCTGTAGCCGCCGGGTGTCGGCGAGCACCACCGCCCCCAGCGCGCCCTGCGACAACTCGTCCCACAGGAACCAGAAGCGGTCCTGCCCGGGCGTCCCGAACAGGTACAGCGACAGGCCCTCCCGGATGGTGATCCGGCCGAAGTCCATGGCCACCGTGGTCGTGGTCTTCTGGTCCACCCCGTCCGTGTCGTCGACCAACTCGCCCGCCTCGCTCAGCAGTTCCTCGGTCCGAAGCGGACGGATCTCGCTGACGGCGCCCACCAGCGTGGTCTTGCCCACCCCGAATCCGCCGGCCACGAGTATCTTCAGGGCGAGCGGAGCCAGTTCCTCCTCCGCTGCCGCTTCCGGCCCCTGGACGTGTTGTCCCATCACTGTCGTCCCATCCGTCTCGTACCGTCCGTCTCGAACCGTCCGTCTCAAACCGCGCGCCTCGCACCGCGCGCATCGAAGCGTGCGTCGCGGTCCCGCCCGTCCCGCCCGTCCCGCCCGTCCCGCCGCAGCCCGTCCCGCACCGCCCGTCACAGCGCCCGCAGGCCTGCGATGACCTCGCGCAGGATCCGCTCGTCCGGCAGCCGGGCGGGCGGTACGGGCCTGCTCACCCGGACGTGGCCCGCCTCCAGCAGGTCCCCGAGCAACACCCGGACCACGCCGACCGGCAGGTCCGCGTCGGCGGCGAGCTCCGCGACCGACTGGGTCTCCGAACGGCAGAGTCCGAGCAGGGCGCGGTGTTCAGGGCCGAGCAGCGACTCCTGCGCCGCGTCCACGGCTCCCGGTTCGACGACCACCAGCGCGATCAAGTCGAAGCGCACCCCGTGCGGACCGGGCTTGGTGCGCCCACCCGTCAGGGCGTACGGGCGGACCAGCGGGCCCGCGTCGGCGTCGTACCACTGACCGTTCACCGTTTCGGCCGCCGCCCTCAACCCGCGGCCGGGGGGCGCGCCGCGAACCGGGACGGGGTGTAGAGGTGTTCGCCGACGCGTTTCACCAGCCGGGCCATCTCGTAGGCGATCAGTCCGATGTCGGCGCCCGCACCGCTGAGCACGGCCAGGCAGGAGCCGTCCCCGGCCGCCGCGACGAAGAGGAACCCCTCGTCCATCTCCACCATCGTCTGGCGCACGCCCCCGGCCTGGAAGTGCCGCCCCGCGCCCTTGGCGAGACTGTGGAAGCCGGAGGCCACGGCCGCCAGGTGCTCGGCGTCCTCCCGGCCCAGCGCACTGGAAGCACCCACCGCCAGGCCGTCGTTGGACAGGACGACCACGTGCCGGACCTCCCGGACTCTGACCACGAGGTCGTCCAGCAACCAGTCCAGCTCGCCGGACCGGCGGACGCCCTCGATGTCGATCCGCTGGTGTTCGATCATCACTCTGCTCCTTCGTTGTCGGTGGGGGTGACGGCTCGGGTGCCACGGGCCCACCCGTCGCGGTAGGCCGCCATGCGGTCGCGGGCCTCCTCGGGGCTTCGTCCCGGCGGGTCCTGCGGGGTCCGGGGAGCGGGCGCCGCCGTCCGGTCGGGCGCTTCGCGCAGCTGGGGGACAAGGCTGGCCTGGCGGACCCGGCGGGGCAGTTCGGTCACCCCGGCCAGTACCGGCTCGGGCTCCGGCTCGCGCCGGGGCGGCGCCGCCGCGAGGTGCGGCGCCGGGCCCGCGGAGCCGCGGAGCCGCAGGGTGGACACCGGCGCGGGGCGGGGGTCCCGCTCCACGGGGGCCGGGGCCTTCGGGGGCGCCGCCTGGGGAGCGGAGGGGGCCGAGAACGGCGCCGGAAGGTCCGACCGGTCCACAGCCTCCGCCGCGCCCGATGCACCCGATGCACCCGATGCGCCCGGGCCGGCCGACACCGGGGCCGATTCGACGGCCGGCCGGTCCGTCGCCGCCGCGGCCGGTGCTGCCGCGGCGTCGTCCGCCGCGCCGTCCCCCCGCTCGCCGTCCCCCCTCTCGTCGTGGCCCCTCTCGTCGTCGCCCGCGGTGAGGGCGCCCTGGAGCAGCGCGTTGGGCAGCAGGACCACGGCGGTGGTGCCGCCGTAGGGGGAGGTCCTCAGCTGGACCCTGACCCCGTGGCGCGCCGAGAGGCGGCTGACCACGAAGAGACCGAGGCGGTCGCTGTCGAAGAGGTCGAGCGCTTCGGACTGTTCGATGCGCCGGTTGGCGTCGGCGAGGGACTCGCGGCCCATGCCGAGCCCGCGGTCCTCGATCTCCAGCACGTACCCGGCGCCCACGGGCTCCCCACTGACCCGGACCTTGGTGTGCGGAGGGGAGAACTGGGCGGCGTTCTCGATCAGTTCGGCCAGCAGGTGCGTGAGGTCGGCGACGGCGCCGCCGACGACGCCCGCCTCCGCGAGCCCGCGGACCTCGATCCGCGGATAGTCCTCGATCTCGGAGACGGCGGCCCGCACCACGTTGGTCAGCGGTACCGGCATCCGCCAGGCGCGCCCCGGGGCGGCCCCCGACAGGATGATCAGGCTCTCCGCGTGCCGCCGCATCCGGGTCGTCAGGTGGTCGAGCCGGAAGAGGTCGCCCAGCTCGCCCGGATCGTCGGTGCGCCGCTCCATCGAGTCGAGCAGCGTGAGTTGCTTGTGGACCAGGACCTGACTGCGCCGGGCCAGGTTCACGAACACGCCGGAGACGCCGCTCGCGAGTTCGGCCCGCTCCACGGCGGCGCTCAGCGCGGCCCGGTGGACGGTGGACAGGGCCTCCCCGACCTGTGCGATCTCGTCCTCGGCGGGGTGTCCCGGCGGGGCTTCCGCGAGGACGTCGATGTCCTGTCCGGCGCGCAACCGGTCCATGGCGTGCGGGAGTTTGCGGTGGGCGATCTCCAGTGCGCCGTTGCGCAGCGACACGAGCTCGACGACGAGTCCGCGCCCGATGCGTACGGAGATGACGAGGGAGACGGCCACGGCGGCCAGGCCGAGCAGGACGGCCGCGCCGGAGGGGCTCAGCAGGCCCTGGGCCAGGGGCGCGGTCCGGTCGGTGGAGGCGTCGTGCGCGGCGCTCGCGACGGCGCGCATCGAGCCGGTCACGCCGGCGTACGCGGGTGCCCAACCGGCGGGCGCGTCGTGCGCGTCGCGCCCCGTCCCGGCGGCCAGTGCCCGGTCCTCGGCCGCGGTGAGGTCGGCGTAGACGGCACTCTTGGCCACCGCCCGCCAAGCGGTCCGCTGGGCCGCGGGCAGGTCCTGGGCAGCGCTGTCGGTGAGGATCCGGCGGGTCTCGATCGCGCCCGTCAGCTGCCGAAGCGTTTCCGCACTGCGCGGCCCCGGTACGGCGAACAGCGCGTCCTCCCGCGCGAGCAGCTCGGCGGCCCGCGCGAGCTCCAGCAGGACGCGGGCGTCGACACCGAGCTCCGCGTCCTGACCGCCGCTGAGCGCGCCCCCGACGGCGAGGGCGGAGTCGACGACCCGGGTGTAGGCCGCGTAGGCCGCGTCGGGCGTGGCCTTGCGGTCCGTGACCTCGCGGCGGGTGGTCGCGAGCGCATCGGCGGCGGCCACGAAGGTGCGCATCCGGCCCGCCAGTTCGGCCGGGTAGCCGCCCGAGTCGGCGACGGTGTGCGCGTCACCGAGCCGGAGTCCGTCGATGGCGGCACCGGTGCGGCGGCCCTGTTCCAGCAGGGCCGCCCCCTGCTCGGCGACAGCGGCCGGGTCCGCGAGGTAGCGGACCGCGGTGACCCGCTCGGCCTGGAGCGCCGCGACCGCGCGGTCGACGGGGGTGCGTATCCGGTCGTCGACCTGCTGGGCACGACCGATGCGGGCGACGTCCTGGGCGGTGCTGACCGTCGCGAAGGCCCACAGGGCCAGCAGCGAGACCACCGGGACCATCAGGAGGGAGACGACCTTCGCGCGGACCGTGCCGGAGGAGCGCACGGACCGCGGCCCGCGGCGGGCGCCGCCGCTCGCAGCCGCCGAGGCCGCGGCCGCGGGCGGGGAGGCGGGGCCCGCGGCGAAGGTGCCGGGCGCGGCGGACGGCCCGGGTGCGCCCCCGGGGCGCGGCGCGGGCGCGTCCCCGGGTCTCGCCAGGGGTGAACGGGCGCCGGGGGCGTATGCCCGCCCCGGGGCGCTCGACCGACCCCGGGGCGGGGGCGGTGCGTCCGGGGGGCCGGGGTGGGGCTCGTCGGCCGGAGGCCCGGCGTGCGCCCGGCGGCCGCGCGCCGGGGGCGCGGGGTGCCGCTGCGCCGCTGCGTCCGGGTTCCTGCGGGGTGTGCGCATGGGGGTCCTCGTTCCGATGCGGTGCGTGCGGTGCGTGCGGTGCGTGCGTTACGGGCGGTGCGTGGGTTACGTGCGTTACGTGGGCTACGTGCGCTACGTGCGGTCGGGATCGGCGGGGATCAGGGGGCGGCGACGTGGGCGCCCAGGCTCTGCGCGGAGGCTGATGCCGCGCGCTCGTCGGCGGTCGGGGAGAGGGCGACGAACGCCGAGGTGATGAACAGGTACGAGCCGAGGCCGACGGCGAGGGGGAAGACGAACTGCATCAGCGGGGCCCCGGGCAGGGGCGCGTCCGAGGGGGTGACCTGAACGGAGACGGCGAGCATCCCCGTGTAGTGCATGCTGCTGACGGCGGCCCCCATCACCAGCGAGGCGACGGCCACGGCCACCGGGGACTTGATGTTGACCGCCGCCCAGAGCGCCGCGGTGGCCGCGACGACCGCGATCGCGACGGAGAGGCCGACGACCAGGGGGTCGTACGAGACGCGTCCGTGCATGCGCAGCGCCGCCATGCCGAGGTAGTGCATGCTCGCGACGCCCAGGCCCGTGGTGAGGCCGCCGAGCACGAGCGAGCGGCCGCGGTCCCGGCCGTAACCGACGGCGAACACCCCGGCCCCGACGACCAGGAGGGCGCCGACCAGGCTGAGCAGGGTCAGCGGCACGTTGAAGTGGATCTCGGTGCCCGTGACGCCGAAGCCGAGCATCGCGACGAAGTGCATCGTCCAGATGCCGGTGGCGATCGCCGACGCCGCGGTGAGGAGCCAGTTGCGGCGGGAGCGTCCGGTGGCGGCGAGCGCCTGGACGGTGCAGCGCAGCCCGAGGGCCGAGCCGATGCATGCCATCACATACGACAGTACGGGTGTCAGCCAACCGTAGGCCGCGTGGTCGAGGTGTCCCATGGCCACGGGACGCTAGTCCGGGTGAGCCCACGAACAGGGGGAGCATTTCGAAAGACGCTGGAACTGCTGGAATATGACAGACAGGCGTTCATCTTCGATCACACCGGGTGTCATCCTGCGCACTGTCCGCACGCACGGGCAGGTGGGGGATCATTGGGGCATGAGCGAAGACCACACGCACGTACAGGAGTTCTTCGGGGCGCGAGCGGCCGACTGGGACCGGAAGTTCCCCGAGGACGGCCCCGCCTTCGCCGCCGCCGTGGCCGAATTCGACCTGCGACCCGGGGATCGGGTGCTCGACGCGGGCTGCGGGACGGGGCGGGCGCTGACCGAACTGCGCTCCGCGGTCGGCCCCTCGGGGACGGTGCTCGGCGCCGACCTCACCCCGCAGATGCTCGCCGCGGCGGTGCGGGCGGGGCGGGCGGCGGCGGGGGCGCTCTTGCTCGCGGACGTGGGCCGGCTACCGCTGCGCGACGGCGGACTCGACGCGGTGTTCGCGTCCGGGCTGATCGCCCACCTGCCCGACCCCGAGGCCAACCTGCGCGAACTCGCGCGCGTGGTGCGCCCCGGCGGGCGCCTCGCCCTGTTCCACCCGATCGGCCGGTTGGCCCTGGCCACCCGACAGGGCCGGCAGCTCACCCCCGAGGACATGCGGGCCGAGCACAACCTCGGCCCGCTGCTCGCCGGTTCCGGATGGGACCTCGTCTCGTACGCCGATGAGGACGCCCGCTTCCTGGCCGTGGCGGTCCGCCGCCCCTGAGGTCGCCCTCCTCCCCGGGCACCACCTCGGGCGGTCACCCCTCAGGCGGAGGGCGGCGCGTCCGCGCCCTGGGGGCGGCGGGGGTGCGGAACCGGGCAGCCGCCGGCGCCGGACGTCGGGAAGGTGCCCAGCTCCCCCACGTCGTAGCCGCCGGGGTACCCCTTGATCTCGCGGTTCTGCCGGGCGTAGTGCGGCTGCGCGCGGGGCGGCAACAGGCGGACCGCGCGCCCGCGCAGCCGCAGCGCGCCCTGGACCAGCCCACGCACGCGGGGGTGCGGCGGCTCGTACCGGAACGCGCGCAGCAGGGGCTCGTCGAGGAGGGCCCGGCCGGCGCCGCGCACCAGCGGGGCGAGCGGGGCCGGGTACCAGGAGGCCATCAGGTCGAGGGTGGCGTCGGCGACCGCGCGACCGCCCTCGTGCCAGCCGAAGCGGGCTGCCTCGTAGGCGTTCAGCGTGGCTTCGAACTCCTCGAAGGAGTCCGGGACGTCCGTGATACCCAGGTGCTGCCCGAGGGTGGTGTAGTACCGCGCGCACGCCCGCTGCTCGTGGTGGGTCAGCGAGCGCCAGCCGTAGACGTCCAGCCAGCGCTTCGGAATCACCACGAAGGTGGACAAGACGTAACGCATGTCCTCGTTGGAGATGGTGTAGCCGCTGTGCATCTGGTTCACGCGCCGGATCGCGGCGCGCCCGGTGTCGCTGTCGAAACCGTGCTCCAGCACCGCGTCGAGGAGCAGGGCGGTGTCGTCGTAGCGCTTCTGGGGGCGGCCGGTGAACTCGCCGGTCCGGGCGAGCAGCCCGCCGATGCTGGGGACGGCGTACGTCCGGTGGAGGGCCAGTTCCAGCGCTCTGGCGAAGTCCCAGGGGAACTCGTAGGTGGCGGTGAGTCGGTAGATGGCCAGGAAATCCCGCTCCGGATCGAGCCTGAGGATCTCCTTCAGCCGGTCGTAACGCTGCACCGGGCGTCCCTTTCTGTGGCGGGCTCCCAACTCTACGTGTGGGCAGCCGCCTTGGAAATCGGTGCACTCCCGCTCTCGACTAGGGGGTTACTCGCTGGTTAGGGTGCGCCGACAGATGAGCCACCAGGAGGGTACGTGTCCGACGAGGAGGGCGACGGTTCGCTGTACGTGCTGTCCGCCGTACTGCTGACCCCGGCCCAGTTCCCGAGCATCCTGGGAGACGACTACCCGGAGGCCTGCTCGTTGCTCGGCGTGCCCGCCGCCGGGGACGGGTACGGGCTGGTGCTCGGCCAGGACGAGGACGGCGCCCGCTGGACGGTGGTCGTGGACGACGTCGCCCTCGTGGCGACGGCCATCGCTTCCTGGGACTGCGGGATGGAGTACGACCTCTCGCCGGACGAGCGCAGCATCGTGGTCTCCCTGGCGGGCTGGCCCCTGGCCCTGTCCGTCGCCGCGCCCGACATCCCCGAGCCGCACGATCCCGAGCAGGGCGCGGACGGCACGGGGCGGGTGCCGCTGGCTCCGCCCTCGGCCGAGAGCTGGGGGCCGGTCCAGCGGCGGATGGGCGCGGACCAGATCGCCCGCCAGTGGGCCGAGTGGCGCGAGCGGTTCGACTCCGACGGCGGCGGTCGGCCCGTCGAGCATCCGGGGCTGGCCCGGGTGCTGGAGGAGGCACGGGCCTACACCACCGCACCGCCGCCGCCGGGGCGGGTGCGGTCCGCCTTCGCCGGCGAGGGTGCCAGGACCCTGCGGGTGGACGGGCCCGGGTGGTCGCTGGTGGCCCGCACCGACGACATCGCCTTCGTCCTGCTGGACGAGGGGCCGAGCGAGGTCATCCCGGTGCCCCGGGACGGCGACGCGGACCTGCCGGGACTGCTGGCGGCTCTGGACGGGGTCGCGGTCCGGCCGGTGTGAGTCGAGGGGCGCGCTCTCCGCGACCCGTGCGTCAGACCCGTTCTAGCGCGACGTGCGGCTGCGGGGGGAGGGTGACGCTGATGGCGTCGCCCGGGCGGATCGTGCCGCCCTCGCGGACCACGCCCATGACGCCCGCCTTGCGCACCACCCGGCCCGTCTCGTCCCGGCCCACCACCCGCTTGAGCAGGCCCTGCTGGAAGGCGTCGATCTGGAGGCACGGGTTGCGCAGACCCGTGACCTCGACGACCGCGCCCTCGCCCTCACCCTCGCCGAAGCGCAGCAGCGCGCCGGTCGGCAGGCCGAGCAGGTCTATGCCCTCGGTGGTCACGTTCTCCCCGAGCTGGCCCGGTGCGACCTCGAAGCCCTCCTGCGCGACCTCGTCGAAGAGCTCGCGGTGGATCAGGTGGACCTGCCGGAGGTTGGGCTGCGTCGGGTCCTGGGCGACCCGGGAACGGTGCTTGACGGTGACCCCCGCGTGCACGTCCCCTTCGACACCGAGACCCACCAGGAGCGTGATGCTCTCCCGCGTGGGCTTGGTGAACGAGTACACGTCATTGCTGTTGACCGCCGTGACCAGGCCGGTACCCATCAGGAACTCCCCCCTCGGACGCCGTCAGCGCCCTATTTGCCTTCTGTTCTTCGACACGCCCCGCAGTCGACGCCGCTGGGAGGGATCGAGCATCAGGTAGGCGGCGGCCGGCACCCCGATCAGGACCAGCAGGCCCACCCAGAATCCGACCGTGAAGAACAAGATGATCGCTGCCGCCACTCCGGCCGCGGCGACCTTTCCACTCGTCGACATCGGGGACCCCTCTCCTCGCGTGCTCGGACTGCTTCTCCCTCTGTAACGCGACCGCCCGACCACGCGTTCCCGACCGTTCGTTCCCGGCCACCGCACACACCGGGTGACGTGATCCGGGTCACGACCGGACAGCGGGTTCTCCGCGTGACGGCTGGGGTACTCTCGGCGACCTTGAACCCGGTAGTCAAGTTTGAGGAACGCGTGCAGCCCGACATTTCCGTCCTCATCCGCTGTGCAGCCGTCTTCCTTCCCGCCGGTCCCGCCGGTCCCGCCCGCCACGGCAGGATCGCCTTCTGGAGCCGGGACGGAGAGCTGACCGACGCCATCCGGCCAATCGGATCGCCCGGGTCCCCCTGGCCCCCCGGGTCCCTCGGGTCCCTCGGGTCCCTCGAAGCCCTCAGCGTCGTCGTCGCCGACGACGACGGGTCGCAACCGGCCACGGTCACGGTCACCGCGCTCGTACTGCCGGTGGCCGACGCCCTGCCCCTCCTCGTCCGGGCCCGTCTCGGCGTCGCCGCCTCCGGAACGACTTCGGCCGGTACGGCTGCCTCCGGTACAACCACCTCCGCGTCGGCCGCCTTCTGGGGCGCCGCCGGGCTGCTCGCCCTGCGCTTCCTGGCCGACGGGCTGCTCCTGCCCGGACTGACCACCGCCGGGTACGACGCCTGGCGGATCGGCCCGCTCGACCAGGGCGACCACGACCGCGTACGGGAGTTGGCCGCCGCGATGCCGCCCGAGGCCCGCTGCGTACCCCTGACCGTCACCGGGCCGTTGCTGCTGCCCGCGCCCGACCCGCTGCTGCGCGCCTTCCTCGACGCGGTCGCCGACACCCTCCCCCGGTCCCCCGCCGCCGCGGCCGCGACGGCCGGCCCGGTCTACGCCGCACCCGCCGCGGAGCGGCACCCCGAGCTGCGCCCCTGGGCCGACGAGCTCGCCGCAGCGCACGACGCGGCGGTGCGGATCTCCCTCCGCGTCGAGCTGACCGCTGCACCGGACCGCCCGCCCCGTCCCGCCGGCGGTCCGGACGCCGATCCCGGTGCCGGGCCCGGCTGCCGGGCCGTCCTCCAGATGCACGGGCTCGGTGGCGCCGCGCTCGTGGCCGACGCCGCCGACGTCTGGTCGGGGGCCGGCCCGGCGGCCGCCGGGTTCCCTCCCCGCGCCCGGCGGGACGCGCTCCGGGCGCTGCGCCGCGCGGCCAGGACCTGGCCCCCGCTGGCCCCGCTGCTCACCGCGGCCGTGCCGGATGCCGTGGCGCTCGCCGACGAGGAGGTCGCCGAGCTGCTCGGTCCCGCGGCCACCGCGCTGGCGGCCGACGGGGTCCAGGTGCACTGGCCGCGCGGACTCTCCCGGACCCTCGACCCGCGCGCGGTCATCGCCTCGGGCTCCGGCGCCGCGCTCACCGGGCCGCTCTCCGCGACCGCCCCGCTCTCCCTGTCATGGCGGCACTCGCTCGGCGGCCACGGCGACCTCACCGCCGAGGAGCTGGACCGGCTCGCCGAAGCGAAGCGGCCGCTGGTCCGGCTGCGGGACCAATGGGTCCTGATCGACCCGGCCGAGGCGCGCCGGGCCCGGGCCCGCGCCCGGCAGGAGCGCGCCGTCGCGCCGCTGGACGCGCTGGTCGCCGTACTCACCGGATCGACGGAACTGGACGGGCGGCGGGTCGACGTCAGCGCGACCGGCTCGCTGGAGCGGCTGCGCGCGCTGCTCTGCGCCGATCCGGAACACCCGGGCGCGCCCGACGCCCACCCCCTCGAAGCGCCGCCGGAGCTGCGGGCGACCCTGCGCGACTACCAACTGCGCGGGCTGCGGTGGCTGGCCCGAATGACCGAGCTGGGCCTCGGCGGCTGCCTGGCCGACGACATGGGCCTCGGCAAGACCGTCACCCTCATCGCCCTGCACCTGCACCGGCAGCGGGATCCGGGGACGGCCGGGGCGACCCTGGTCGTCTGCCCGGCCTCGCTCCTGGGCAACTGGCAGCGCGAGATCGAACGCTTCGCCCCGGGGACGCCCGTACGCCGTTTCCACGGCGCCCGGCGCAGTCTGGACGCCCCCGCCGACAGCGCCTTCGTCCTCACCACCTACGCCACCATGCGGGCCGCCGCTCCCGAACTCGCCGCCGCGCGCTGGGGGTTGGTGGTGGCCGACGAGGCGCAGCACGTCAAGAACCCGCACTCGGCGACGGCGAAGGCGCTGCGCACGATCGGGGCTCCGGCCCGGGTGGCGCTCACCGGAACACCGGTGGAGAACGACCTCACCGATCTGTGGGCCGTGCTCGACTGGACCACACCCGGCCTGCTGGGGCGGCTCGGCACCTTCCGCGCACGCTTCGGCGAGGACGTCGAATCGGGCCGCGATCCGCTGGCCGCCGACCGACTGGCCCGCCTGGTACGGCCGTTCCTGCTGCGGCGCAGGAAATCGGATCCCGGGATCGCCCCGGAGCTGCCGCCCAAGACGGAGACCGACCACGCGGTCGCGCTGAGCGCCGAACAGGCGGGTCTCTACGAGGCGGTCGTGCGCGAGACCCTCGCCGCGATCGCGGCGGCGGACGCGATGGAGCGGCGCGGGCTGGTGGTCAAGCTGCTCACCTCGCTCAAGCAGATCTGCAACCATCCCGCCCAGTACCTCAAGGAGGGCGGCGGTCGGTCCGGGAAGTTGGAGCTGCTGGACGAGTTGTTGGACACGATCGTGTCCGAGGGCGGTTCCGTTCTGGTCTTCACCCAGTACGTGACGATGGCCCGGATCCTGGAGCGGCACCTGGCGGCCCGCGGGATCCCGGCCCAACTGCTGCACGGCGGCACCCCGGTGGCCCGCCGCGAGGAGCTCGTGGACCGCTTCCAGGACGGCGAGGTCCCGGTGTTCCTGCTGTCCCTCAAGGCCGCCGGCACCGGCCTCAACCTCACCCGCGCCGGACACGTCGTCCACTACGACCGCTGGTGGAACCCCGCCGTCGAGGAACAGGCCACCGACCGCGCCTACCGCATCGGCCAGACCCAGCCCGTCCAGGTCCACCGGATCATCGCCGAAGGCACCGTCGAGGACCGCATCGGTCAACTCCTGGCCCGCAAGCAGGCTTTGGCGGATGCCGTACTGGGAGCGGGCGAAGCGGCCTTCACCGAGCTGAGCGATGCCGAGCTGGCGACCCTCGTCGCGCTGCGACGCGGCCCGGACGACGGCGCCGCCACCGACCGGAAGGGGGGCGCGTGAGCACCCACGAGTACGACGAGCGCGACGAGCACGCCCAGCACGACGCCTACGACAGGGACCCCGCGCACGACGAGCACTCCGCGTACGGGTACGAGCGGACGTTCCCCGCCCTGCCGCCCGCGGGGACGGGGCGCGGCTTCGCCGGGACCTGGTGGGGCCGGGCCTGGCTGCGCGCCCTGGAGGACAGCGCGCTCGACGTCGAACAGCTGCGCCAGGGGCGCCGGTTGGCCAGGTCCGGAGCGGTCGGCGCGGTGTCGGTGCGCCCGGGGCGGCTGACCGCGGTGGTCCGGGACCGCGACGGCACGGCGCACCGCACGGACGTACTGCTCCAGGAGTTCGGGGAGGCGGACTGGGGCCGCGTACTGGACCTGGCGGCCGCCGAGTCGGGGCACATCGCGGCGCTGCTGGAGCGGGAGGTGCCGCCCGACCTGGCCGAGGACGCCGCGGCCGCCGGGGTCGAACTGCTGCCGGGGATCGGCGACCTGGACCCCGACTGCGACTGCGGCGAGTGGGACCACTGCGCGCACACCGCGGCGCTCGCCTACCAGGTGGCGCGGCTGCTCGACCAGGACCCCTTCGTGCTCCTGCTGCTGCGCGGGCGGGGCGAGCGCGCCGTGCTGGACGCCCTGGAACGCCGCAGCGCGGGGGCGGCCGCCGGCCCGGGTGCGCAGGGCGGGTGCGCGGTCACGGGCGTACCCGCGGCGCAGGTGTTCGCCGCGCGGGGCGCCGTCGCGCCGCTGCCACCGCTTCCGCGACTGCCCGCGACACCCGGCCATCCGCCCCAGTCGGAGGGCGAGGAAGAGCCCGAACTCGACCTGGACGCGGTGGAGTTCCTCGCCCAGGCGACAGCCGTCGAGGCCCACCGGATGCTGGCCCGGGCCCTGTCCCCCGGGACCGCTCCCGCATCCGCGGCGCTCACGCTCGACCAGGACGCGGTGCGCCTGGCGGCGGCCGAGGGGGCGCCGGTACGGGTGCGGGCCCGCCTGGCGGCGGTTTCGGGGCGCGACCGGGCGGGCCTGGACCTCGCGGTGCGGGCCTGGGGCTTCGGCGGGGCTCCGGCGCTCGCGGTGCTGGAGGAGGACTGGGCCCCGGACCGGGCGACCCTGGGGCGGGCCAGGGCCGCGCTGGCCGCGGCCTGGCCGGACGAGGAGGCGCCGGTGCTCCGGCGGGTCCGGGCACGCTGGACCCCGACCGCGGATCCGGATCGCCAATTGCGCTTGGGACGCGAGGGGTTGTGGTGGCCTTACCGCAAGGAGGCCGGCCGCTGGCTGCCGGCGGGGCCCCCGGCCCGCGACCCCGCGTCCGCGCTGGCCGTACCCGACCCCGGGGACGCCGCTGCGGATTCCTGAACCGGCCGAGGCCCGCGTGGACTGGCCGACGTACGGCTTGCCGGGGGTGGGGGCCGGTACGACGATGGGGCGCCAGGTACCGCCGCATCCCGGGAGGCTGACACATGGGCGATCCTTCGGTCGCGTTGCCGGGCGGGGCCGATCCGGTCGAGCGGGGTCGCGAACTGCGGCGCGCGCACGAGGCGTTCACGGTGGACGGACGGGTCGAGGCGCCGGTGCGGGCGGTGATCGCGAAGTCCTGGCGGCGCTGCGCGCGGGCCCGCGTCAGCCCGGAGTGCACGGCCCGGGTCGAGCTGGCGGAGCCGGAGCTGCGCGCGTACCGGGAGGTGCACCCACTGGCGCGGGTGATGCCGGTGTTCCGCGAGCTGGTGGGGGCGTTCGCGGCGCACGGGGCGCACCTGTTGGCGGTGTGCGACGCCCGGGGGACGCTGCTGTGGGTCGAGGGCGAGAGCGCGACCTTGGACCGGGCGCGCGGGCTGGGGTTCGTACCCGGTGCGCGCTGGTCGGAGTCGGCGATGGGGACGAACGCCCCGGGGACGGCGGTGGCCGTGGGCGAGCCGGTGCAGGTCTTCGGGGCGGAGCACTTCAGCAGGCACGTGCACCCTTGGACGTGCGCGGCGGCGCCGGTGCGGCATCCGCGGACCGGGCGGCTGTTGGGCGCGGTGGACATCACGGGCGGCGACGGGCTCGCGCACCCGCACTCGCTGGCGTTCGTACAGGCGGTGGCCCGGGCCGCCGAGGCACAGCTCGCGCTGCTCGATCCGGGGGATGCGGGGAATGCGGGGGATCCGACGGGCGCGGTGGGTGGGGCAGGTGCGGTGCCCCTCGCGGCGGACACGGCGTACCCCGCGACCCCCCTGGCACCGGCGTACGGGACCGGCGCCGCGGACTCGTTGGCCGCGCTGGGGCGGGACGAGGCGCTGCTGGTCACCGGCGGGCGCACGGTGCGGCTGGGCCACCGGCACAGCGAGATCGTGGCGCTGCTGGCCCATCACCCCGAGGGACTGTCGGGCGAGGAGCTGTCGATCGCCCTGTACGAGGACGAGCGGGTCGCGCCGGTGACCCTGCGCGCCGAAATGTCGCGGCTGCGCTCCCTCTTGGGTCCGCGCGCCCTGCTCTCACGCCCGTACCGCACGGCCGCGCCGGTGGAGGCGGACTTCACCACCGCGATCCGGCTGCTGGCCGCGGGAGCCGTTTCCGCCGCGCTCGGCAGCTACCCGGGACCCCTGCTGCCCGGCTCACGGGCGCCCGGCATCGTGCGGCTGCGGCGCCGGATCGAGGACCAGGCGCGGGCGGCGGTGATCGCCCGCGCGGATGCGGGACTGCTGGCCGACTGGGTGTGCAGCCCGTGGGGCGAGGACGATCCGGCGGTGTGGCGGGCGCTGGCGGCCGCGCTGCCGCGGGAGGGGCGCCCGGTGGCGCTGGCCCGACTGCGCGCGCTCGACGCCGAGTTGGGCGACGTACGCCTGGTCGGCCGGCCGTCCCGCACCGGCACCGGCACCGGCACCGGGGCGGGCGCAACGTATCCGCAACCTGCGCGCTCCTAGCCTCCTCCCGAGCGCCGTCCGGCCCGGCACGGCGCCCGGCAAAGGGGAGGACGTCCATGGCTCGCTACGCTGCGCCCGGTACCGAGGGGGCGCTCATGTCGTACGCGTCCCGCTACGACCACTTCATCGGCGGCGAGTACGTCGGGCCGGCGCTCGGCCAGTACTTCGCCAACCCGTCCCCGGTCAACGGGCAGCCCTTCACCGAGGTCGCGCGCGGTACGGCGGCCGACGTGGAGCGGGCACTGGACGCGGCGCACGCGGCGGCGCCCGCCTGGGGCCGCACGTCCCCCGCCGACCGCTCCCTGGTCCTGCTGCGCATCGCGGACCGGATGGAGCAGAACCTCCAGGCGCTGGCGGTCGCGGAGACCTGGGAGAACGGCAAGCCGGTGCGCGAGACCCTGGCGGCGGACATTCCGCTGGCCATCGACCACTTCCGGTACTTCGCGGGTGCGGTACGGGCCCAGGAGGGCACGCTCAGCGAGCTCGACGACGACACGGTGGCCTACCACTTCCACGAGCCGCTCGGCGTGGTCGCCCAGATCATCCCGTGGAACTTCCCGATCCTGATGGCGGTGTGGAAGCTGGCGCCGGCTCTGGCCGCGGGCAACACGGTGGTCCTCAAGCCCGCTGAGCAGACCCCGGCTTCGGTGCACTACTGGCTGAGTCTGGTCGCGGACCTGCTGCCGCCGGGCGTGGTCAACATCGTGAACGGCTTCGGCGAGGAGGCCGGCAAACCGCTCGCCTCCAGTCCGCGCGTGGCGAAGATCGCCTTCACCGGCGAGACCTCCACGGGCCGTCTGATCATGCGGTACGCGGCCGAGAACCTGAAGCCGGTCTCGCTGGAGCTGGGCGGCAAGAGCCCGAACATCTTCTTCGACGACATCTGGAGCGTCGACGACGAGCTGCGCGACAAGGCGCTGGAGGGCTTCGCGATGTTCGCCCTCAACCAGGGCGAGGTGTGCACCTGCCCGTCGCGCGCCCTCATCGAGCGCGGCCGCTACGGGGACTTCCTGGACGCGGCCATCGCCCGCACCGAACTGATCGTCCCCGGGCACCCGTTGGACACCGACACGATGATCGGCGCCCAAGCCTCGGAGGAACAGCTCAAGAAGGTCCTGGCCTACCTGGAGATCGGGCAGCAGGAGGGTGCCAAGATCCTGACGGGTGGTCAGCGCATTGAACCGGGAGGAGAGTTGGCCGGCGGCTACTACGTACAGCCGACGATCTTCGAGGGCGACAACCGCATGCGGGTCTTCCAGGAGGAGATCTTCGGCCCGGTGGTGTCGGTGACCTCCTTCCAGGACTTCGAGGACGCGATCCGGATCGCCAACGACACCCCTTACGGCCTGGGCGCCGGCGTGTGGACGCGCGACGTGAACACCGCCTACCGCGCGGGCCGGGCGATCCAGGCGGGCCGCGTCTGGCAGAACTCCTACCACGCGTACCCCGCCCACGCGGCCTTCGGCGGCTACAAGCAGTCCGGCGTGGGCCGCGAGACCCACAAGATGATGCTGGACCACTACCAGCAGACGAAGAACTTGCTCGTGTCGTACTCGGCGAAGAAGGTGGGCTTCTTCTAAGAACTTGAGGACGGTGCCTGAACTGCGCAAAGGCCCCGTCAGGCACCGTGCCCTGGCCGCGGGACAGCCACGAAGTCGCGTGATTCCAGAGTTTATTTGCCTCCGATATCCCACTTCATAGAGAAGATCCGGGCCGTGCACGGGCCAGCGTGATCGCCGGTCAACCGTGCATACCAGCAGACGCATAGCCTTATCCAAGCCAATGGGGCAGCCCAGTCCGCCGTTGATCACCAGCAGAGGCAGCTTCCCGGCGGGCCCGGGGAGCTCGCCCACGGCCCGGTACCAAGTGCGGAATCCCCGGAACGGCACGAACCCCTCGGCCGCGCCCATGACGCACCTCCTGGCGACATCCGCACCTCATCACCTTCGCGGTACGTCCGCTGCTGGGAGCCGGCCCGCTCCCCGAGGGCGTGGAATGCCTGCCGCCTCCAACCTGCGAGGAGTGGAGTCGGCAGGACAGATCTGAACCCGCGATTGTCGCGGATCAGGGTTTCGGATCGAGTGTTCTTGGCGAAGAACTTCAACCATGGGCTTGTCACCGGTTGCCGGTCATCCTGCTGTCGCCGTTTTCCGTGAGCCCCGAGGCGGGCGGCCCGTCCCGGTCCTGGGCCCCCGGGTCGACGCCGAGGCGAAGCGCACCGCGCGCGTGCTGGCCGGGGTGGCGACCCATACCGGACCTGTCGAGCAGACCCTCGCGCTGCGGCAGGCCACTGCGGTTGCCGACGAGTTGGTGGCCGCGTTGTCGGATCTGGCTCCGGCCGTGGCCGGTGAGGAACTCCCGGCGGAGTCGACCAGTCAGTCCTACTTCCGGGTCCTCGAGGGGGAACTGTCAGATCAACAGGCCGCCCTGCACGGTGCCCTGGTCATCCACCGCGGATTGGAAGACCTGTGTGACGCTCCCCTGTCGGGTCCCGACCTCGCCCTGGAAGTGGCCGGGATGCGGCAGTCAGTGCTCGACCTCATCGGCGCAGCGGCGGTCGCCGGCCCTGACGACGTACCGCCGGTGGCCGTCCCCGAGCCTGGTGCGGGGGCGTCGTCGGAGAGTGTGTGGAGTGCTCGTTGGCTCATCGGCCACCAGGTACATGTCCTGTTCAACGTCTGCGCCGCGGTCGCCATGACCCACGCCAGTACGGTCCCAGCCGATTACTGCACGGATGCGGAATCAACGGCCCAGTAGGTCACCGAAAAGTGGGGCGGGCAGCGATGTCATCGATCGGTCAGACGGCCATGCGCGGCGGAGATGAGGCCGGGGAGCGGGACGTCGCCGTCGTCGGCATGGCGTGCCGGCTTCCCGGCGGCATCTCGTCACCTGCGGAGTTCTGGAGTGCCTGCCTCTTGGGCAAGGACCTCGTGAGCGAGGTTCCGGCCGGCCGGTGGGACATGGACGCGGTCTTCGACCCCGAACCGGGGGTCACGGGGCGGACGGTGAGCCGCTGGGGAGGTTTCGTTGACGACGTCGCCGGTTTCGACGCCGAGTTCTTCGGCATCGCGCCGCGTGAGGCGGTGTGGCTGGACCCGCAGCAGCGGTTGCTGCTCGAAGTCGGCTACGAGGCACTGGAGGATGCGGGGCTGCCGCTGCGACGAGTGGCGGGCAGTAACTCGGGCGTGTACGTGGGTGCCTGTGCGAGTGACTACTGGGCGCTGCAGAGCCAGGACGAACGCCGGTTCAGCTACTACGGCATGACCGGCTCGTGGGCACTCTCGGTGCTGTCGGGGCGACTGTCACACGCCTTCGACCTCAGAGGTCCCAGTCTCACCATCGACACGGCCTGTTCGTCAGCGCTCGCCGCCGTCGACGCGGCCGTCCGGCACGTGCGCTCAGGGGGGAGCCTGGCACTGGCCGCCGGCGTCAACCTCTGTCTCCTTCCGGATCCCAGCATCATCTATTCGGGCGGAAAGATGCTCTCCCGGGAGGGCCGGTGCAAGTTCGGTGACGCCAGTGCCGATGGTTTCGTCCGCAGCGACGCCGTGGGCGTCGTCGTCCTCAAGCCCCTCTCGGACGCTCTCGCCGACGGGGACCGGATCAGGGCGGTGATCCGGGGCTCCGCGATCGGCTCCGACGGGCACGACGGCGGGCTGCTGGTGAGGCCGACGGTCAGCGGGCAGAGCCGGGTACTGGAGCGGGCTTACCAGGACGCGGACATCTCGCCCAGCGAAGTCGACTTCGTGGAGGCCCACGGAACCGGTACGCAAATCGGCGATCCGGTCGAGCTGGAGGCGCTCGCTGCCGTTCTGGGACCGGGGCGTACGCAGGAACGGCGCCTCCTGGTGACCTCGGCCAAGACCAACCTCGGCCACAGCGAGGCGGCGGCAGGACTCGTCGGTCTCATCAAGACGGTGCTGTGCCTCGAGCACAACATCGTTCCCGGGAGCCTCCACCTCAACGATCCCAATCCGGCGATCCCTTGGGACGAATTACCGTTGAGGATCCCGCGGACCGCCACCTCCCTGCCGCACCGGCTCGGGCCCTCGCTCGGCGGAGTCAGCAGTTTCGGCATCTCCGGCACCAACGTGCACGTCGTCCTGGCCGGTGCCCCTCAGCCCACGGCTCGCCCCGGGCCGCCCGCCCGCGCACAACTGCTCACCCTTTCCGCCGCCGTGGAAGAGGCGCTGCCCGACCTGGCCAAGACCTGGGCCGCCTTCCTCGGACCCGCCGATCACCCGGGGGCAGGCGAAGACCGCCCCTCGCGTCCGCCGCGTTTCATCGACATCTGCCATAGCGCCGCCCGTCGGCGTACCACTCACCCCTACCGGCTCGCGCTGGTTGCCGAATCGGGAGAGGAAGCCGCCGCGGCGCTCCGGGAGCATCTTGCCGAGGACGGTCCGGCCACCTCCCTCATGCGTGGGGAGGCCAGGGACGTGCCACAGGTGGCGTTCGTCTTCCCCGGGCACGGCTCCCAGTGGGCGGGCATGGGGCGAGATCTCCTCGCTACCGAGTCCGCCTTCGCCGAGGCATTCGACACCTGCGACCGGGCGGTTCAGGCCGAGAGCGGCGTATCCCTGCGCTCATTGATCGAGGAAGACGATGAGAGTTGGCTGTCGCGGACCGAGATCGTGCAGCCGGCTCTCTGGGCCGTCCAGGTAGCGCTTTCCGCGCTGTGGCGGGCCTGGGGTGTCGAGCCCGACGTGGTGATCGGCCACAGCATGGGAGAAATCGCCGCCGCCTGCGTGGCGGGCGCGCTGAGCACGGCGGACGCGGCGGCTGTGATCTGCCGCCGCAGCCGACTGGCGACCCGGCTGGGCGGGCACGGCAGTATGGCCTGGACGGAACTGGCGGTCGACGTCGCGCGGCAGGAGATCGCCCCGTTCAACGGGTCCGTGGCCGTCGCCGCCTCCAACGGTCCGCGCTCGACCCTGTTGTCCGGCGAGACGCAGGCCATCAGGACCATCGTGGCCTCGCTGGAGGAACGCGGCGTGGCTGCCCGCCCGGTCAACGTGGCCTACGCCTCCCACTGCCCGCAGATCGACGAGATCACCGGTGACCTGCTGAAGGCCATCGAAGGCATCTCCCCGCGCGCCGCCGCCGTTCCCATCCGCTCGACTCTGCTGGGCGAGGTCATCGACGGCACTCGGATGGACGCCGCCTACTGGGCCCGCAACATCCGAGAACCGGTCGAGTTCAGCGGAGCGGTCCGCGACCAACTGGCCAGCGCCCACACGATCTTTGTCGAGATCAGCGCCCACCCGGTGCTGACCACGGCCATCCGTGAACACGGCGGCGCCCAGGCCTACGGTTCGCTACGGCGGCACGGGGACGCGCGTGCTGCGCTGCTGGAGACCCTCGGCGCACTGTATGTCGCCGGTGTGGACGCCGACTGGGACGCGGTCACCGACGGCGGTACCTACACTCCGCTGCCGCACTACCCGTGGCAGCACGAGAACTTCTGGCTACCGCCGGCCGATCAAACCGAGCCGGACCAGATTCCCGCGCCTCGCCATCCGCTCCTGGGAAACGAGGTGTCCCGTCCCCAGGCCGGCCTGCGGCGGTGGGAAGGGCGACTGGACCTGACCGCCAACGCCTATCTGATTGACCATCAGGTGCAAGGTGCCGCGATCGTGCCCGGGACCGCCTATCTGGAACTGATGGCCGTCGCAGCGGGCCGAATCCTCGGGCCCGCCACGCCGGTCGAGATCGACTCCCTCCGCGTGCACAGGGCACTGTTCCTCTCGGACGTGGCCGACGTGGTCGACGTGCGGGTGAGCGCCCAACCCGACGGTGACGCGCTGCGCTTCGAAGTTCACGGCCGTACCGCGCCCACCGTCTCGTGGACGTTCCACGCCGAGGCGCGCGTCCGGGGGATCGCGGGCCCGGACGAGAGGGAACAACACGCGGTGGACCAGGCCCTGTCCCGGTGCCCGGACCGGATGGCCGGCGAGGAGTTCTACACCTACCGTGCGGCGCGCGGCAACCAGTGGCTCGGGGCCTTCAAGGCCATGGAGGAGGTGTGGCGCGGTGCAGGAGAGGCGGTCGGCCGGTCGCGGCTGCCCGAGCCCGTGCGCGCATCCCAGTCGGCGCACCGATTTCATCCCGCGTTGCTCGACGCCTGCGCGCAGACCATCGTCGCCCTGCTGCCGGACACCGAGGAGAGCCAGGACGGGGCGTTCGTGCTCAGCAGCATCGGTGCGTACCGGCTCTACAGGCAGCCCAAAGGCACTCTCTGGAGCCATGCCCGGCTACTCTCCGAGCAACTGGACGATTCAGGATCGGGCAGTGTCCGCATCTACGACTCCGACGGCCTGGTCGCCGAGCTCGACGGGCTGAGGCTGCGCTATCTCATGGGGCGGGCACCGGCTCCCTTCGCGCTCCCCCGGACCAGCTCGAGCCCCGCAGGCATCGAAGGGCCGGCCGGGCAAGAGGATGTCGCTCCAGGTTCCGTCACCCCCCAGCCGCACAGCAGCCCCCGTACCGCCTTCGCGGAGAAGGAGACCGCCGTGTCCATCGATCGGCCTCCCGCCGGTGCGCTCGAACCCGATGCCGAAAGCTGGCTGTACACCGTCGACTGGGTCCGCAGCACACCCACCCCCGCTCCCCGCCCGACCGAGCACACCGCCCGCCGATGGCTGATCCTTCGGGACAGTGGGTCTGTCGGCCGTGGCCTGATTGCGGAGCTGCGACGGCACGGCGATGAGGTGGCCGTGGTCACGGTCGCGGCTGCGTACCAGAAGAGCGATCAGCAGCACTTCCAGGTCGATCCGACGAGCGCGCAGGACCTGGCCACGGTCGTGTCCGATGTGTGCCAGAAGGGCAGCCGGCTGCACGGCATCGTGCATCTGTGGAGCCTGGACGCCACACGAACCGACACTCCCACCGACAAGGAGCTGGAGCGCGCGGCGAACCTCTGCTGCACGAGCGTCGCGAACCTGGTGACTGGCCTGGAGAAAGTACGGACAACCGAGCCGCCCCGGCTGTGGCTCGTCACCCGCGGTGCACAGCAGGCGGTTGCGACCGATACCGTGCGCGCCTTCTCACAGGCCCCCCTGTGGGGCTTGGGCCCTGCCCTTGCCGGCGAATCCCCGCGGCTTCGCACCACCGCGATCGATCTCGGCGAGTTCGACTTCGGCGGAGTCGAACTCGCCCGTGAACTCCTCGGTTCCGATGACGAGGACCGCATCGCCCTACGCGCCGGCGCCCGCTACGCAGCCAGGCTGCGACCGTTGGAGCTGCCGCCTCCCACGGTCCGTGAGGCCTTGCGGCTCAGCCAGAAGCGAGCGGGAGTCCTGGACGAGCTGGCGTTCATCCCCACGACGGCGCCGGCGCCGGGGCCGGGCCAGGTTCTCATTCGTGCCACGCACGCCGGCGTGACCTTCCGGGAGGTCCTGCTGGCGACCAATGCCTACGCCGGCACCGACCGACGGGCGGGCGCGTTGGGCGGAGAGTGCTCGGGAACAGTGGCCGCGGTCGGCCCGGACGTCCACCACGTCAAGGTGGGGGACGATGTCGTGGCCTTCGCGGAGGGAGCGCTGGCCACCCATGTGCTGGCCGCGGCGCAGCTGGTCGTGAAACGGCCCTCCGGGCTCACCCCGGCCGAGGCGGCGGCCATGCCGGTTTCCTTCGCCACCGCGTACCACGCCCTGCACACCCTTTGCGGGGTGACCGCGGGCGATCGCGTACTGGTCCACACGGCATCCGGCGGCACCGGGACGGCCGCGCTCCAGGTGGCGCGCTGGCTGGGCGCCCACGTGTACGGCACGTGCAGCGGCGAGAAGCGCGACGCGCTCGGCAAGCTCGGTCTTCTGCCCGAGGAGATCGGGGACTCCCGATCGCTGAGCTTCGTCGGACAGTTCCGCGAGGCGACGGGCGGGCAGGGTTTCGACGTCATCCTCAACACCCTCACCGGCGAAGCCGTACAGGCCAACCTCAGCCTGCTGGCTCCTGGCGGACGGTACGTCGAACTGGCCAAACGAGACATCACCGACGGCACCCCGATAGCCATGTCCGCCCTCGCCGAGAACCGAAGCATCCACGGCGTGGACCTGGTCCCTCTCGGTCGTGATCATCACCCCGCGCTCGTCGAAGCGCTGCGGCAGACCTTCGACCTGTACGAACAAGGAATCTTCAAGCCCCTGCCGTGCAAGGTCTTCGCCGCCGACCAGGTCGTCGACGCCTTCCGCCACGTGGCGCGCGCCCGCCACATCGGCAAAGTCGTCATCGAACTGCCCGAGGCAGCACCCCCGGCCATGACATCGCCGACGGTCTCCGGGCCCCAGCGGCTCAGCCAGGAACGAGCGGGAGTCCTGGACCATCTCACCTTCGGGCCCGCGGAACCGCCGACCTCCCCGGGACCCGGGCAGGTCCTGGTCCATGCCACCCACGCCGGTCTGGCCTTCCGGGACGTCCTGCTGGCGACCAACGCGTACCCCGGCATGGAGAGCCGTGCCCATGCCCTGGGCGGAGAGTGCTCGGGAACGGTGGCCGCGGTCGGCCCGGACGTCCACCACGTCAAGGTGGGGGACGAGGTCGTGGCCATCGCGGAAAGCTCCTTGGCCACCCATGTGCTGGCCGCGGCGCAGCTGGTCGTGAAACGGCCCTCCGGGCTCACCCCGGCCGAGGCGGCGGCCATACCGCTGGTCTTCGCCACCGCGTACCACGCCCTGCACACCCTTTGCGGGGTCTCCGCGGGCGATCGCGTACTGGTGCACACGGCATCCGGCGGCACCGGAATGGCCGCGCTCCAGGTGGCCCGCCGGCTGGGCGCCCACGTCTACGGCACGTGCAGCGAGGCCAAACGCGACGCACTCGCCGGCCTCGGCCTCCGGCCCGAGGAGATCGGTGACTCCCGATCGCTGAGCTACGTCGAACAGTTCCGCGAGGCGACGGGCGGACAAGGCTTCGACGTCATCCTCAACACCCTCACCGGCGAAGCCGTACAGGCCAACCTCAGCCTGCTGGCTCCTGGCGGACGGTACGTCGAACTCGCCAAACGAGACATCACCGACGGCACCCCGATAGCCATGTCCGCCCTCGCCGAGAACCGAAGCATCCACGGCGTGGACCTCATCCCCCTCATCCGGGATCACCACCCCGCGCTCGTCGAAGCGCTGCGGCAGACCTTCGACCTGTACGAACAAGGAATCTTCAAGCCCCTGCCGTGCAAGGTCTTCGCCGCCGACCAGGTCGTCGACGCCTTCCGCCACGTGGCGCGCGCCCGCCACATCGGCAAAGTCGTCATCGAACTGCCCAAGACAGTGCCCACGAAGACAACCCGGCCCGTGCCCTCCGTGGACGGTGCGCAAGCCACCTGCCTGGTGACCGGCGGGCTCGGAGGCATCGGAAGCCGCCTGGTCGAACATCTGGCCGGCCGCGGACCCAGCCACCTGCTCCTCCTGGGCCGCACTCCCCTGCCCGAGAACCCTGCCGCGCCGGGCCGGCAACTCCTGCGTGACCTGCACGCCCGAGGCGTCAAGGCCGAGTACCACGCCCTGGACGTGGCCGACACCTCTGCCCTCACCACCCTCCTCGCCGCCCGGCGCCGTGCGGGCTCACCACCCGTCCGTGCGGTGTACCACCTGGCCGGGGTCTTCGAGCACGGTGCCGTCACCGACCTGACGCCACACCGGCTCGGCGAGGTGCTGCGCCCCAAGGTGAACGGCGCGCTCGCGCTGCACCAGGCGCTGGCGGGCGAACCCGTCGAGCGGTTCGTTCTCTTCTCGTCCGGGTCATCCGTCCTCAGCTCACCCATGGGGGGTGCCTACGCGGCCGGCAATGCCTTCCTGGACGCACTGGCTCGTCATCGGCGCGCCCGCGGGTGGCCGGCCACCTTGGTCAACTGGGGGTACTGGGGCGACGTGGGCATGGTGGCCCGGGAGCGGGATACGGGCCGGGACCTGCGTCCTCGCGGCATGTCCTTCTTCACCCCTGAGGAAGGCCTCGCCCTGCTCGACACGCTGCTCGAGCGAGACGTCCCGGAAGCGGTCGTCCTCCGGGTCGACTGGCCCCTGTGGTCCGCGACGTACCAGGCGGCGGCCGGTGTTCCGCTCCTACGAGACCTGGTCAACGGCGTGGCCGCGCCGGGAAGCGCTGAACCAACGGACAGCGATACGGGGCGTTCGCCGCGGAGTCCGCGGCACCCGGACGCCGCGGAAGCCCGACCCGCTCCTGATCTCGCGCCCCCCGCGGCCCTTCCCACGCACGCGGCGGCCCGCCCGGAGCCGGCGGCGGAACACACCCCGGCACACTCGACCCCCTCCACGGCGAAGCCTGCTCCTTCAAGCGCGGCGGGCCCGGTCGCCCAACGGGACGGTGCCCCTGCCGACGCCGTGGAGGAGGTGCTGGCCCAACAGGTTGCCCGTGTGCTCGGCACGCGCGCCAGTCGGGTCAAGCGCGACCGGCCGCTGACGGACTTGGGTATCGATTCACTCATGGCAGTGGAGCTCCGAACCCTGATCGAGCTCGAGTTCTCGGCCTCCATACGGGTCGTGGACATCCTCCGCGGCGCCACGCTGCGATCACTCGCAGACACCGTCCGCGCCACTGCCACGTCCGAAAGCCGTACCGACGGGGAAGGGAAAGGTGGGCACCGGTGAAGACCGAGGACATCTGGATCGCGTCCATCGGCACACAAGTGCCGCCCTCCATGAGCACTCGACAGGCCGTGGACGAAGGACTGTACGATCCGGAATCGCATGACTGGCACGGGTGGACGGGCGCGGCGGTCGCCGGCGACACCCCGGCACCCGATCTGGCGATCGCCGCGGCTCGGCAGGCCCTGGAGCGCTGGCCGGGCGGGCACCTGGCGGATGTGGTGATGCACCTGCACGCCGGCGCATTCACCCAGGGGCCGTCCGCCTGGTCCAGCCAGCACTACGTACTCAACGCCCTCGGTGACTGCGCGGCGCCTTCGATCCGGATAAGCCAGGGCTGCACTGGCCTGCTGGCTGGACTCGAACTCGCCGCCGCCTACCTGGCGACCGCACCGGCACGTGCCGCAGCACTCCTCACAGGATCCGACAACGTCGGAGTCCCAGGCATCAACCGCTGGTCGCTCGGCTTCCAGTACGGCCCGGTAGGTGACTCCGGCAGCGCCGTCGTGCTGTCCCGCGGCCCGGGTCTGGCCCGCCTCCTCGCCGTGGGGTCGGCTTCGCTGCCGGAAGCAGAGCGAGTAGCCCGTGGCGATGCGCCGATCTTCCCGCCGACCGTCGACACGGAGCCCGCCTCCGGCTTGCGCCGACGACTGGATCAGCACCGCACAGCGGGCGAATCGTCTTCCCTGGCACTCCAGTTCAGCGAGATCCGTACGGAGACGGTGCTGCGCACCCTGGCCGAGGCCAATCTTGCCCCCGGTGACATCTCCCGGGTCGCCCACAACTTCATCGGCCACGAGCGCTACCTCAAGTCCGTGCTCGCCCCCATCGGTCTCTCCGTCCGGCAGGGCGTGCTCGACTACGGAAGGAGCGTCGGGCACCTGACGGTCAACGAACAAGTCATCGGGCTGGAACACCTCTTGGTGACGGATCAGGTGCACCCGGGCGACCATGTGCTGCTCCTCGGATTCTCCGGCCCCACGTCGACGACCTGCTCTGTCGTGCGCATCGAACGGAGCCTGCCATGACGGACCAGCAGTCCAGCCACAACGCCGACGGTCTCTACGGCCGGCTGATCCGGCTACTCGGCCGGCGGTACCACCTGGAGACGGCGCAGCTCACCCCCGACGCCACCTTCGCCGACCTGGGGCTCGACTCTCTCGCAGTCGAAGAGCTCCTGTTCATCATGCCGGATGTCTTCGGCATCACGACCGACGAGATTCCGGAGCGAGGCATGACGCTCGGGCAGCTCGCCGAATGGCTCCGGGAAAGGGGAGCCCGATCATGACAGTCATCCATCTGCTGTCGGGCGCCACAGGGTTCATAGGCGGCGCGGTGGTTCTGGAACTCCTTCGAGATCCGGAGAGCGAGGTGTACGTGCTCGTGCGGGGCCAGGATCCGGCACACGCCCGGCGCCGCCTGTACAACGCACTGACCGCGGCCGCCACGGCCTACGACGCAACCCCCCTGTGGAAGAGCGGTGAACACCGCGTCCACCCGGTGCACGGCGATGTCGAGGCCGCTCTGTGGGGCCTCGATCTCCCCAGAGCACTGCCAGGAGGCGTCCGCTACATCTGGCACTGCGCGGCCACCCTGCACTACGAGCTGCACCGCGCCGAACGGATCGACTCCGTCAACCACCACGGGACCCGCCATGCGATCGACCTGGCCCGCAGGCTCGGCGCCCAGCTCAACCACATGAGCACCGCCTACATCGCACCCAGCCGCGACGACGGTGTGCTCGTGGAGCAGCCCGCCGTCGACCAGACCGCGGCGCCGGCAACCCCGTACCACCACGCCAAGATCCGCGCCGAACGAGCGGTGGTGGAAAGCGAGATCGTCTGGCGGATCCTGCGGCCCTCGTTCGTCGTCGGTCACGCCCGCACTCACGCCGCAACGCATCACGCCGGCTACTACGCCATGGCCCGCCGCCTGACCATCGCAGCCCGCCGGCACCTCGTTCCCGAAGACGCCCGGGCGATCCTCCCCGTACCGCCGGACGCCACCATCAACCTCGTTCCCGTCGACACCGTCGCCCGCGCCGCGGTCGCGGTCGGCACGCTCGGAGAGACCGGAACGGTCTACCACCTCGCCAACGCCGAGCCCCCGACGTCCCGCAGCGTCCTCGAAGCACTCTTCGCCTGGACCGATCTGCCACGTCCCGAGTTCGTCCCCCTGGGGGAAGCGCGGCTTCCCGGTCCGGCCGGCGCGCTACAGCGGTACCTGCCCTTCTTCGGGGTGAACCAACTGGACCTGGACCACACCCGACGCGTGACCGGATCCAGTGCCATGGCGGCCCCCCTGGCGGCCGCCGATCTGCTGGCCTACCTCGACTGCTACAAGGCGACCCTCCAAGCAGTCTGAACACGACCCAAGGAGTGCCGAATTGACCAGGAGCGTCTCCTTGCCCACCAAGCTGATCCGCGGCGCCGCGCGGGTGCTCGGCCGGGGTCCGCTCGACCCCAGGACACCGCTGCGGATCCAGCGGCTGTCTGCCGAACTGGCCGGATATCTGCTGCGACCACCGCGCGGCATCACAGTCAGGCCCGAAGCCATCGGCGGAGTCCCGGGCGAATGGGTCAAACCCACGACGGCGGGAACCGGTTCCGCGACGATTCTCTATCTGCACGGCGGCGGGTACGTCCTCGGCTCGCCCCGTGCGTATCGGGGCCTGGTCGGTCACCTCGCCCGGAGTGCGAAGGTCCGCGCCTTCGTTCCCCACTACCGGCGGGCTCCCGAGCATCCGTTCCCCGCGGCCGTGAACGACGCGGTCGCCGCTTACCGAGGTCTGCTGGCACAGGGAGTCGCCGCCGACCGGATCGCCGTGGTCGGCGATTCGGCCGGCGCGGCCCTGGCCCTGGCCCTGGCATCACGGCTCAGAGACGGTGCGGAGCCGCTGCCGGCCGTCATCGCGATGGTGTGCCCCTGGCTCGACCTGACGGCCGACGGCCCGGCGCACCGCCCGCCCTCCCCCGCGGAACCGCTCATCAGTCCGGCGAAGCTGGAACACTGGGCAGCCCTCTACGCGCGGGGCCATGCCGATGACCCCGCTGCCTCACCGCTGTACGGCCGCCTCGGTGACTTGCCACAGATCATCCTGCACTCGGCCGGTGACGATCCGCTGGCCGCCGACGCCGACCGCCTTGAACAGGCGGCCCGCGAGCAGGGCGCGCGCCTGGACCACATCCGCCACCCGGGACTGTGGCACGCCTTCCACGTCTTCGCCCCCGTGATGCGCGAGGCAGCCCGGGCCGTGGACGAGCTGGGGACACGACTACGAGCCGCCCTCCTCCCGCAGCCCCAAATCGCGATCGTGGGTGCCGGGATCTCGGGCCTGTGCATGGCCGCGACGCTGCGACGGGCGGGAATCGACACCTTCACGGTGTACGAGAAGGCAGCCGACCTGGGGGGAGTGTGGCGGGACAACACCTATCCCGGCTTGCGGTGCGACATCCAGTCCCGCGTCTACTGCTACTCCTTCGCCCCCAATCCCTCCTGGAGCAAGCTCTATTCACCGCAGGAGGAGATCCTCGAATACCTCAGGCGAGTGGCTGGTGATGCGGGCCTGCGCCCGCACATCCGGTTCAACACCGAGATCACCGAGACGGTCTGGGATGGTCGCCAGTGGTGCCTCCGGGCCGCCGGCGACCCGATCGAGCACCATGCGGACGTACTCATCGCGGCGAGCGGATACCTGCGCCAGCCGTCCGCCCCCACCATCGCCGGGCTGGAGACATTCGGTGGTGCCACGTTTCACTCCTCCGAGTGGGACCACACCGTGCCGGTCGAGGGCCGGCGGGTCGCAGTCGTGGGAACCGGTGCGAGCGGAGTGCAGATCACCTCCGCACTGGCCGGTGTGGCGGGGCGCCTCCTGGTGTTCCAGCGCACCCCGCAATGGCTCTTGCCCATGCCCGACCTCCCCTACCGCAGGTGGACCAAGAGCATGTACCGGCGCTGGCCGAAGCTCCAGAAGATCCCGTTCCGGTTCTACGGAGCGATCATGGAGAGGTTCTTCGCGGCCGCTCTGGTCCGGCCGGGATGGCAACGCCGGACGATCACCGAGATCTGTCGGCTGCACCTGCGGTTCGCGGTCAAGGACCCTGAGCTCCGTCGGCAGCTCACTCCTGACGACGCCCCCATGTGCAAACGACTGGTCACCTCCAGCACGTTCTACCAAGCGCTCGGACGCGAGGACGTGTCTCTGGTCAGCTCCGGAATCGACCACGTGGAGCCTCGTGGGATCGTCACGAGCGACGGGACCCTCCACGAGGCGGACGTGATCGTGTTGGCCACGGGCTTCGATGCACACACCTACATGCGTCCCATGAAGCTCACGGGGGAAGGCGGCCGCACACTCGACCGGGCATGGTCGCAGGGACCGTATGCCTACCGCACCATCGCTCTGCCCGGCTTCCCGAACTTCTTCATGCTCTGCGGGCCGCACAGCCCGATCGGCAGCCAGGTCGTGCCACGCATCGCCGAGACCCAAGCCGCCTACATCGTCCGCTGGATCGAGATCCTCCAGGAAGAGCGCGTAGCGAGTCTCGCTCCGACCGAGGCGGCCACCGCGGGGTTCAACCACGATCTGCGGAACGCCCTGAACTCCGGCAACACGGTGTGGACCAGTGGATGCCACAGCTACTACCTCGACACGAACGACCTGCCCGAACTCTGGCCATGGCCGCCGAGCAAACATCGAAAGATGCTGCATGAACCCGCCCGCGGCGACTTCGTGCTGAGGATGAACCACCCCGACTCGGACAAGGGACCCTGACCCCAAGCCCCACCGTCGGCCCCCTCCCTCCGCACCGACCTGCACCCCCACCACCAACGAGACCCAATGCCTCGACTGCCCCGGCCGACGCAATCGAGGTGTACGTCCGCGAGGGCTTCCCCGACCAACAGGTCTACGGGGGCACGTACACGAAGAAGACCAGCTACCCGGCCGACGTCGTCGTCTACGCCCACCTCACTGATGCCCTCATCAGCCCGCCCACCGGCTCCTGTTGAACGTCCGGCCGCCCGAAACTGGCTGATCGTGATCAGCGCCGGAGGCGTACGGCCGTCCCTGGCGATGCCTTGAAGTGGACCTGCCGCATTTTGGCGCATGTCACGGTCTGCCGAGCGGTGACGGAGCGAGGCAGAGGTAGAGGTAGAGGCAAGCCATCGCAGTCCCGGGTCTCAGGTGTCATCCGTACGCTGCGAGTTCCGTGTCCACGTTGGGACTCGGAAGGCCCCCATTCGTATCCTCGACGCCTCTCGGGGGACGGCCGCCGTGAGCAGTCGCTCTCCCGGCGCCGCCACCAGGAGCCGCTGGAGCCAGTTCGCGGCGTCGGCGGAGAGGTGGTCGCTGCCGGTGAGGACCAGCAGCATGTCCTGCCCCGCGAGCCACAGGATCGGGTCGCCGGTCCCGAAGGGCAGGAACGGCATTCCGTGGATGGAGCCGAGTTTCGCCCACAACTCTGCGAGGTCATGCGGGTATCGGACTCCGTTACGGCAACGCCGTCGATGAAGTGGGAGGGCAGCCGCTCGGACGACCACGCTCCGCACAACTTGTCGCGCCCAGCCCGAGGACCCCAACGCGTACTCCTTCGCCCCCCGGAAGTCACCAGGTGACTTGACGGTCCATCACATAGGTCAGCATTGGGTCAGCATTGGTCCTGGCAAAGCTGACCCCAGCTGGTCATGGATGGGAACCGTCGGAAGCCCCGCGAGAGGATCCAGGAGCCCCTGCCGCTCGCTCCTCCCGAACGGAGTTCGCGCGAAGGCCAGCCGCGCTGCGGCTGAGCTCGACGGATCGACCTTCTCCACAAACACACAGGTCAGCGCACCCGTCCGCGTGCTTTCAGCGGCACCGGCGGGAGCCCGGGAGCAGGGATCGGAGCGCCGTCGTAGCCCTTCACTTCGCCGTAGCGGGTGCTTTCCATCCACTCCTAGCGCGCCTGTACGATCTCCTCGTTGTTCCGGTCGATCCAGTTCCAGAACAACCCGCAGGCCGCCGGCTAGGTCGAACACAGCGCTGGCCTGGACCCCGAGATCGGACCCGGATCAGGGAAGATCTGTAGCCGCGGCGGTCCTCGACCTGCCGGTCGCCATCATCCTGCATCCCCACGCCGACTGAGCCATGGACGCCACAGTGGCCCACCCCCTGGGGTCCACCGCCGAGAGCCAGGTGCAGGACCGCGCGAGTGGTGTTGCCATAGGTACGCGCGCCTCCGCCGACAGCTATCCCACGAAATAATCCCCCCTCGCTCCCCCACGGCCAGGATCCGGGCCAGTTGCGGGCCAGCACCGGCCCACCGAAGCCCCGTGGCTGCATTTTGCCTGTTCAGGAGGGGTGTGGCGTGTGTACCACCAGCAGACGAAGAATCTCCTCGTGTCGTACTCGCCGAAGAAGCTCGGCTTCTTCTAGGAGCACGGGAGACGGCGCCTGGCCTGGGCTTTTGCCCGTCAGGCGCCGTTGGCTCGACCCGCTCCACGCGGACATCGGTTTTCCCTGTTCCTCCTAGTTCCTCCCGCCCGTCTCCCACTCCAGACCGACTGTTCCGGACCAGTCACGGACCAAACCGGGCTCACCGGGTGGGATCGACGGACAGCTCAGAACCCGAACGCAACGGTGTTGCCGTAGACCTCATCGCGTGATCTTGCCGCGTCGGCGACGGACCTCCGAGCCCACGTGCCGCCACGAAGGTCGGACAACCTGCACAGCGCGTGCTGCGTCTCGCAGGTCGCTGATCCCGCCACGCTCGTAGATCCTCCAGAGGAAGCGCAAGATCAACCACAGGCTGATGATCGCACTCGCGGACGAGACTGTTGACACGACAACCCACACCGGCATTGGGAACGCCCCCTCACATCCTGGCCGAGTCGACGTCCTGCGACGTCGCGCTCGAACCAACGTTGTTCGTTGGGCTCCACGTCACCAGGGCCGGCAGCCGGTGGGACACCTGGCGCCATCAACTTCGCGAAAGTGCGCCATCACGTCGAGAAGTTCACTTGTTCGCCCCACGCAGCAGGAGCACACTCGGAGAGTGACATCCGGACATGAGCGTCAGCCCTCCGAGAGCACCTCCAAGGAGTCCCGAACGATCGCCGTGGTCACAGCGGCCGATGTCTACCTGCTCCGCATCTGGCTCCTCGATGATCTACGTCAGAAACACCAAGACCCGACCGCGCCGGCTTCCATCGGCTCGCCCTCAATGACGGAGATCATCGGATCTCTCAGCCCGGCCGAGGCCCGGACCGCGCTCGCCTGGACAGTCGTGGACGGCAGAGCGGATGCGGGGCTTTCCTCAGGAGACGTGCTGTTGTGGATCGAGACGTCGGGCCTACGGGGCGTTCGGATCAGTGTCACTGACATGGCTCGCGACCTACAGATCTCAGCCCGACAGGCGCACCGGCGCATTCGCCAAGTCGACTGCGTGGTGGCCGGCTTACTGAGCGACCTACCACCGGGCAGCTTTTACAGCAGGGCGCGTCGCCCCAAGGGGCCACAATGCCAAATCGACGATGCCGAGATGCTCGCAGCCGTGTACGCGGAGTGTTTCTCCATACCGGACACGAGGCGGGCTCTCGACGCTGTACGAATGTACGCACGCAATCAACGAACAACCAATACCCTCAAAGGCAGGCCGACATACCTGGCCGGGAATAAAGACGATCGGTATAGGGACGCCAAACGAGTATCAGCGTGGATCCACACTGTCGCCCATAACCCGCCGGTGCCATCAACCACCCCTTCCGATAGGGCAACCCTGGCAGCGTGCCGAGACGTCGAATTATCGACTGACCCACAGGCGGCGTTGCAGCAGGTCAGGAACGCTATCGCGACCAAGCAGCGCGAGGTCCTGCCTCTACTCATTGCCCATGCTGGGAGCCTGGTTTCCGATGTGGACACCGCTGGCGTCGACGCGTGGCTCGACTATCTTCAGCTGCGGTTCCATGTGGCCATGGAGTCCGAACACATCACTGCCTTGCGGTACGCTCGCGCACTCCAAGCAAACGCAGCTCGATTCAGTCCGGCAGGAGTCGCAGATCCGCGAGTTCGCAAGGGAATCGCTGGCCGAGGACACGTCCTGCAAATGTTCGGCCACTATGACGCAGCTCTGCACTGCTATCACCAATCCGTCCGCCATGCCGTCTACTTTCCGCCTGTCGATCATGGCCAACTGGAAGACTTGCACGATGCATACGCACAGATCGCGTATACGGAGGCATTACGGAGGGGGAACCAATCTCATGCCATGAATGCGCTCCGGCATGTGAATCAGCTCGCTGATCAACAAAGCGATGTGATCGAGGTTCAGTTCACAAGGGCAAGGCGGATCCTGGAGGTCGCCATAAGCTTCGGGGTTCGGAGCGAAAGCTTGACTCTGGCGCCCCTGACGCGCCGCGCTGAATCCTTTGTGGAGAATCATTTTGCGCAGTTCAGTAAGTTGGCCAACGGGCGCCCGTCGGTGAACCGAATGCTCACCGCCCAGGACATCAAGCTTCTCTACGCCATAGCGACTCGCGACGCCGGCCTAGCAAAGGCAGCACGTGAGGAGTATCAGCGCGTCAACGATGTTTTCGGCGGCTATGCGAACCTGACCGACCGCTTCAACAGGAGACTGCGAGAGGCGGCAATCTTGTCCAAGGCGTTCCGAGACCTTCCCACAGTCTCAGGTCCGACCGACCCTCTGCGCATACCCGCAGCGAGCCCGCAACACCCAACCGGCCTACTGGTGCGGCCTACGGCCAAGTCGCGTGACTGAAGTGCGCAGTTCTGTCCGTGGACGCGCGCAAGTCACCGGTTGACACCGGAGATTGACCACGGGGCGGCATCACGCGCCTACCGGTCCGCGGTGGCCTTGGTTGCGGTGACCGGGGATCCACCGCAGCACTGCGCCTGGTCAGGAGGTGTGGCGACGCAGAAAGCCGCCGCTGGTCGTGACCCCGTCCAAGAGGCATCCGATGCCGACGTTCTTGCTGGTCAGTATGGCCCGAACCCGCGCCACCAGCTGATCGCCGGCAGCCGCCCGCACCCACACCCCGCCTCGGCCACGCGCCCCCGCGACCGGCGTACTTCTAATTAGAGGGTTCCCACCCCTCGAGGGGGGATCGACCCTTGCCCCCCAATGGAACGCCTGCCTTTTCTCCCAACAGCAGTGTTTCAGAGACCAGTTGAGCCTCCGGGCGTCGAGCTTGCATGTTCCGCGATCAGCGGGTGCAGCAGGCAGAGCCCGTCAACGGCCCGTTTCCCGGCGTGCCGCTCCGATCCCTGCCATGACGACGAGTACGGTGCCCGCCGCCTGCACGACGGTCGGGGTCTGGGCGATGAGGAGCACGCCGGCCAGCAGGCTTACGGCGGGCTCGAGGCCGGCCAGGGTGCCGTAGGTGGTCTTGGTCATGCGCTGGAGCGCTTTCATCTCCAGCAGGAAGGGGACCAGCGGCATCAGTACGGCGATGCCCGCCGCCGCGGCGGCCACCTTCCAGTCGAGGTTCACGACCGCCTCCGGCGCCCCGAACGGCGCGGCGACGACTGCGGCCACCGCGAGGGAGAGGGCCAGACCGTGCTGCGCCGAGAACCTGCTGCCGACGTGCGCGGTGCCGATGACGTACAACGCCCAGCAGACGGCCGACCCCAGCCCGAAGAGGACTCCTGCGAAGTCGGTGACGCCGGTCCAGGGCGAGGTGAGGAGCAGGACGCCTGCCGCGGCCAGCGCCAGCCACGCCAGTTCCCTGGGGCGCCGGGACCCGGCGACGGCCACGGCCATCGGTCCGAGGAACTCCAGCGCCGTCGCCGTACCCAGCGGCAGCCGGGCGGCGGACTCCGAGAACAGCAGCATCATGCCGGCGCTGACTGCTCCCAGGGCCACGGTGACGAGCAGATCGGCCCGGGAGGCCGCACGTACCACTCGCCACAGGGACCGGCCGGTGAAGGCGAGCAGGAACACGGCAGCGAAGGAGAGGCGCAGCCAGGTCGTGCCGGCCGGACCGAGGGAGTCGAACAGCTCGGTCGCCAGGGCACCGCCGGTGTGCAGCACCGCCATGGCGACGAGGAGGAGCACCGCCCCGGGCAGACCGCGCGGCCGGTCGACGGGCCGCATCGGGCCGTGGGGGGTGGCGGCAACCTGGTGGGGTGCCACGACGGGGGCGGCAGAGGCGTTCATCCCGCCATTGGAGCGGGCACTGTTCCCTGCTGTCCACGGGCTAATAGTGGCGTCAATGACCACCATTAGTGGATGATTCCCGTATGGCACCCCAGGACATGCGCCCGCTTCCGGATCTCGGCCGACTTCGGCTGCTCGTAGAGCTGGGCCGCCTGGGCACCATGGCCGCGGTCGCGACGGCCACCGGATACGGGACCTCGGCCGTCTCCAAGCACCTGGCCGTGCTGGAGACGGAGGTCGGTGCACAGCTGCTGAGGCCGGTGGGGCGGCGGGTCCGGCTGACGCCTGCGGGCGAACGCCTGGCGGAGCACGCGGTCGCCATCCTCGCCGCGGTGGAGGAGGCGCGGGCCGAGCTGAGCGGCGGGGCCGAGCCAGCGGGGCGCGTGCGGCTCGCGAGCTTCTTCACCGCGGTCGAGCCGGTGGTGCTGCCCATGCTCGCGCGGCTGGGGACGGTGTATCCGCGGATCGAGGTCGAGACCTACGAGCACGAGCCGGATCACACCATCGATCTCGTGCGCTCGGGCAGCATCGACCTCGGTTTGGTCTACCACTACAGCCTGGTGCCGCGTACGGTCCCGCCGGAACTCAGCGTCCGGCAGGTCGAGGAGCAGCCGCTCTTCCTCGCGGTCCCCGCCCATCACGCGGACACCGGACGGCCCGTCGCGCTGACCGAACTGCGGGACTTCGCCGGAGCGGGATGGATCGCCAATTCGCGCGGCACCGATGACGACGAACTCGTCCAGCGGGTGTGCGCGATCGCCGGTTTCGCGCCGCGCATCGCGCATCGCATGGACAGCCTGCACCTGGTGAACAGCTTCGTCGGGGCGGGCCTCGGAGTGGCCCTGCTCGCCGAGTCGGGAATCGAACGGGACCGCACCGATGTCGCCTTCCGGCCTCTCGACCCCCTGGCCGGCACCCGCCGCACCTCGCTCCTGGTGCGCGCCGGCCAATGGTCCTGGCCTCCCGTCGCAGCCGTGACCTCCCTCATCACCGAGCACACGGCGTGAGCCCCGACGAGGCGGCCGGGCTGCGGGTCAGTAGAGTCGCTTCTTGAGCTGGGCGTAGACCTCGCTGACCGCATGTCCCCATGGCGAACCACTCGAGGAGAGCCCTGTGCCGCAGGGCCCGGTCCGGGGGCGAACGCCGTCGGCGGGCGCGGAGCACCTTCCCGAGAACCAAGATCCGAGCCGCTCCCGGACCGCGCCACTGACCAGGAGCCTGGGGACGGGCAGTTACTCCCCAAGAAGCTCGGATTCTTCTGGAGAACAGAAATCCGTTGCCTGGAGCGGGCATTGCCTCTCCAGGCAACAATGCCTCCAAGCGCAGAAGGTAATCAAACGGCAGCCGTACGCGCCGAGTGGGCGAACCTGGTCGGCGGCCGCTGGATGCGCCGGCGAAGCAGCTCACTGAACCCGCGGGGTGGAGGGTCGGCTCCCGTGACCGTGGCGACGCATGCGGCGGTCTCGGCTGCGAAGGCCGCTCCGTGCTGGGCGGGGTTCATGACTGCGCCCTTCCTCTGATGACGCTGCCCCAGGTGGCGATACTCAAGGCCACTGGCGTCGCACTCGGCGCGGATGGCGGGCAGGGCTCCCCTGACGTCCCAGGACGAGGTGCGGAGCGCTGTGCTGCCCTTGACAGCCGTGACGCGATAGTCGTCGGAGTCACAGGCGAAGCCGTGACGATTCGGGCAAGTCATCCCGGCCCTCGTTGTCGGCGGGTCGCGTGCGGTGCAGGTCATCGAACCTCCAGCCGGCGCCCAGGCCGCCCACAGCGCCCCGCTGCCTGGTGCGCCGACGGGGTCGAGGGTGACGGCGACATGGCCGACCGACCATCCCGACCCGTGTGGGTGGCACGACGATCTGGGCGCCTAGGTCCGCGAAGCGGGTGACGGTGGATTGGATGTCCGACACGGTGACGTTGACCGTCCAGTAGGGGGCGCCGACGTCCTCGGCCGGCCCCAGGGCGGCGACGAGGTGTCCGCGCAGCGTGCAGAGCCTGGAGCCGTTGGGGTCCGATCGGGCGACGGTCCAACCGAACAGCGCGGCGTAGAACGCCGCCGTCCTCTCCGTGTCGGGGGTGCCGAGGTCGATCCAGCTCGCGCTGTTCTCGCGATGCCGCGTGACGTTGATCGAGATGACTTTCCGTTGAGGCCGCCCCGCCCCGACAGCGGAGCGAGGCGGCATCCAGAGCTGACTCAGCGGCGACCTGTTGGTGTCAGGTGTAGTAGGGCGAGTTCAGATCGATGCTGGCGTCTTTGACGATGTCACCGTCGAACAGTCGCGTCGTTGCCGGGGCGCCGGCCCGGCGGGCTTCTTCGGCGAAGGGGCCTTGAGCGAAGGCCAGGGCACTCTCGGCGCTGTCGAACTCGTAGAAACCACCGACGGTGTGGGTTCCGATACCGGACAGCCACGTCTTGCGAATCAGGCCCGGCGCGGTCTTCAGGGCCTCGTTGACCTGGCGCCAGTCGAACTGCTCGAACGGCACTGCCGCCTGGATCTCGGTGTAGAGACGCAGACACGAAGTCCCGCATGATCAGCGCAGCGATCGGACCGCTGCAACGCCGCGGCCTCGCCGCGATGTCGTTCACCGACGTCCTGACCGAGAGCGGAGCCGCGCGCGGGGCGATCTATCACCACTTCCCGGGCGGCAAACACCAACTCGCGCTTGAAGCCGCTCGCCACAACGCGGAGGACGTCCGCGGCCACCTGCACGCACTGCCGGCCCGCACGCCCCGCGAAGTTGTGGAGGCGTTCCTCGGCAACGTCCGCCCCGTGGTGCAGGCGTCCGCCGGAGGCGGCGGCTGCGCGATCGCGGCGGTCACCGTCGACGGCGGTGCAGCCATTGCCGACCAGAACAGCCTGCGCACTGTCGCCGCCGAAGCGTTCGCCGGCTGGGTCGGCGAGCTCACAGGAAAACTCACCCAGGCCGGAATGAGCTCATCCCAGGCTACCCGGGCGCGCAGGTCTCGGGCAGGAACGGCCGACTCAGGGGCGACCGTCTCCTTCGTGTCAACTCATCGGCTTCGCCGTTGTCGTGCATCCTGCCGGCGACGTCGGCACGCACTGCCACTTCGGACGCAGGGTGACGAGTGGGTTACGGCCGGGTCGCGGCCGTCACACCTGATGTCGTCGGACGCTTGCGAGGCGATCACACCCTCCGCTCGGCGGTGCCTGCGGCGTCTTCGGCGAGCCAGCTCGGTCGCGCGGGCGGCTTCGGCAGATCCGGATCGGGATCGGTCCACTCGTTTCCCCAGGCGGCCAAGGCTGCGAGCACCGGTACCAAGGCGCATCCCTGTTCAGTGAGAAGATACTCGAAGCGGGCGGGTTTGAGGCTGTACTGCGTGCGCCTGAGGACGCCGGAGGCAGTCAGCTCCGTCAGTCGCCGGGCGAGCGTGTTCTCACTCATGCGCAACCGATCGCGGAATTCGTCGAACCGACGGGCTCCGGCGAGGGCTTCACGCACCACCAGGAGCGCCCATCGTTCGCCGACCACGTCCAGCGCTCGGGCGGCGGGACAGTTGTCGAGGGCGAGGGTCGAGCGCATGTCCTCAGCCTAGCGGCTTCCATGTTGGAAGTGAACTGCTAGCCTCCCGTCACTTCCATCATGGAAGCCACTGGGGAAAGGTGCTTCCGGATGCAGAGACTTCGTCAGGCCGGTATCGAGGTTGCCCGTGGGGTGTTCCGTTTCGGAGACGGCCACGTCAACTGGTACGTCATCGAGCAGGAGGGCGCCCTGACCGTCGTGGACGGCGGCATGCCCAGCCACTGGCCCGCGCTGATGGACTGGCTGACGAAGCGGGGGCAAGGTCTGGACTCCGTTCGAGCCATCGTGCTCACCCACGGACACGCCGATCACCTGGGCATCGTCCGCCGGCTCTCCGACGCCACCGGCCGGCCGGTGTACATACACCCGGACGACGAGGCGCTGGCCAAAGGCGCCCGACTCCACACCCCACCCCGCCGTATTCGGCGAAACCTGTGGAAGCCTCACGTCTTTGCACTCAACCTGAACTGGGCACGCGCGGGCCTGTTTACCGTCCCGCCGATCCTGCACGCCGAGTGCTACACCGATGGGCAGCGCCTCGACGTACCGGGATCGCCTCGGGCGATCCACACTCCCGGCCACAGTCCAGGGAGCAGTTGCCTGCTGCTCGCCGACCGAGGCGTCCTGATTACGGGAGACGCCCTGGTGACCCTCGACGTCGTCACCGGCCGACGTGGCCTGGGAATCATGCCCGGTACCCTCAACGACGACCCCGGACAGGCATTGGACAGCCTGACCGCTCTGGCCGGAATCACAGCCACGACGCTGCTCCCCGGCCACGGCGAGCCCTACGCGGAAGGCGTGCCCACAGCTCTCGCGGCGGCCCGTCGACACGGCATCGACTGGAGGACGCCGGCCGCAGGCGCACACGGCCACACCCATTGACCGCAGCCCGTCCGATCGAACGCACTCGGCGGTGCCGCGGTCGCCGTCGGCGGTTCCGGTTGCGACGTGTCCCCGAAATCGGATTCAACCGGAGGTTCCTGGAGGGCGAGGCCGGCGGGTTCAACGCCGACCAGAACCAGAGCCGTCGCCGACTACCTGACCGCCTGGCTCGCCGCCAAGGCCCTCGCACTCGAGCCGACCACCATCGCCCGTTACCGGGACTACGTTCACCGATTTGAACGACCGGGGCCAATAGCTCGCCACAGGTGAGCGCTCGGCAGGGCGAACGGTGCAACAGCGTGCCGTCCGCGGCGCGGGACGGTCCAGGTGCGCGGCCGGTGAGCCGCGGCGCGGCCCCGCGTCAGGCCCCGGCCGCTCTGGTTCCCGCGATCACCTCGGGCCGCAGCAGGGCGGTGAGCCGCTCGGCCGGCAGCAGACCTCGCTCCAGGACGAGCTCGGCCACGCCCCGGCCGGTGGCAAGGGCCTCTTTGGCGATGTCGGTGGCGGCGGTGTATCCGATGTGCGGGTTCAGGGCGGTCACCAGGCCGATGGAGTTCTCAACGGTGGCCCGCAGCTTCTCGGTGTTGGCGGTGATGCCGGCCACGCAGCGCTCGGCGAGGGTGAGGCAGGCCGCGCGCAGGTGGATCACGGACTTCGACAGCGAGTGCAGGATGACCGGCTCGAAGGCGTTGAGCTGGAGCTGTCCGGCTTCGGCGGCCATGGTGATGGTGATGTCGTTGCCGATCACCTCGAAGGCGACCTGGTTGACGACCTCCGGGATCACCGGGTTGACCTTGCCGGGCATGATGCTCGAACCCGCCTGCACGGGCGGCAGGTTGAGCTCGCCGAGTCCGGCGCGCGGCCCGGAGGACAGCAGGCGCAGATCGTTGCAGGTCTTGGACAGCTTGACGGCGATGCGCTTGAGGACGCCGGACATCTGGACGAAGGCGCCGCAGTCCTGGGTGGCTTCGACCAGGTCGGCCGCGGTGACCAGGGGAAGCCCGGTGATGTCGGCGAGGTGGCGGCGGGCCGACTCGGCGTACCCGGCAGGGGCGTTGAGGCCGGTGCCGATGGCGGTGGCGCCGAGGTTGATCTCGTGGATGAGCCCGAGGGCCTCCGCGAGCCGGCTGCGGTCCTCGTCGAGCATGACGGCGAAGGCGGAGAACTCCTGCCCGAGGGTCATCGGTACGGCGTCCTGCAGCTGGGTGCGGCCCATCTTCAGCACGTCGTGGAACTCGGCGGCCTTGCGGGCGAAGGCGGCCTGCAGGACGGCCATGGCTTCGAGCAGGCCGCGCACCGCCGAGGCGGTCGCGATCCGAACGGCGGTCGGGTAGACGTCGTTGGTGGACTGGCCGAGGTTGACGTCCTCGTTGGGGTGCAGGTGCCGGTACTCGCCCCTGGCGTGGCCCAGCAGCTCCAGCGCCCGGTTGGCGATGACCTCGTTGGCGTTCATGTTGGTCGAGGTGCCGGCGCCGCCCTGGATGACATCGACGACGAACTGGTCGTGGAGCTTGCCGCCGCGTATCTCCCGGCAGGCGGCGACGATCACGGCTGCCTTGGCGGGCTCCAGCAGGCCGAGTTCCTCGTTGGCGAGGGCCGCGGCCTCCTTGACGGCGGCGAGGGCGTCGATCAGGTGCGGGTAGGCGGAGATGGGCGTCCCGGTGATGGGGAAGTTCTCGGTGGCGCGCAGGGTGTGGACGCCCCAGTAGGCGTCGGCGGGGACTTCGCGGTCTCCGAGCAGGTCGTGTTCGCTGCGGGTGGCGGCGGTCATGGGTGTGCGGCCCTCTTCCTGAGGTGGGTGGTCAACGTGGTGAAAGGGGATGGAGTCAGGCGGTGGCGGGGATGCTGGGCGGGTTCAGCGCCGCCACCGGCCGGATGCCGCCGACGGGCCGGCCGCCGCCGGTCATCGGCTCGCCCTCGAACCCGGCGAGCAGCCGCGGGTCGACTCCCGCACGGGCGAGGGCCGCGGCCGTCACCGGGATGCGCGCCCGGTCCGCCCCGTCGGCGATCTTCACCGCGACGGCCCGGCCGTCGGGCAGCGCGGCCACCTGGACGCCCTCGAAGCCGTCCTTGGCCAGCAGCCCGGGCACCGCGCGCATCAGCCGGGCCGTGTCTCGCCCTGTGCCGGAGGCCATCTCCGGGTGGACGCGCAGCGCGTCCGCCACCCGGCGCCCGGCGGTGTCCGGACCGGCCGTGGCGATGCGGGCGGCGGCGCGGGCCAGGCCGTGCAGGGACACCGCGAACAGCGGGGCTCCGCAGCCGTCGACGGTGACGTTCGCGATGTGCTGGCCGGTGAGTTCCTCGACGACCTCGGCGATCGCCCTCTGAAGCGGGTGGCCCGGGTCGAGGTAGCTCTCCAGGGGCCAGCCGGCCAGCCTGCACAGGTACAGCATCGCCGCGTGCTTGCCGGAGCAGTTCTGGGCGAGCCGGGAAGGCCCGCGGCCCTCGCGCACCCAGGCATCCCGGACCGCCGGGGCGTACGGCACGTCGGGGACGTTGCGCAGGTCGTCCTCGGTGAGGCCGGCCAGTTCGAGGATCAGCCGGGTACCTGCGAGGTGGTGCTCCTCGCCGGAGTGGCTGCCCATCGAGAGGGAGAGCAGGGCGCCGTCGAGCGGCAGCCCGGCCCGCACCATGGCGAGGGCCTGGACCGGCTTGAGGGCTGAGCGCGGGTAGCAGGCGGCCTCGATGTCTCCGATGCTCAACCGGACGTCGCCGTTACCGCCGAGGACGACGACGGATCCGTAGTGGACTCCCTCGATCACGCCGCCCCGGGTGACGTGGGCGACGGGTGCGTGCTGGGGCTCGCGCATCGCGGGCGCGTCCGCGAGGAGACTGCTGCGCATCACTGCCTCGTTCGGTGGTGGGTTGCTGCTGACCGGGGTGGCCGGCGGCGGGCCCGGCCCGGGGAGGACGGGCCGCGCCCGCCGCCCGGCTCAGCCCTCGCTCTTCGCGGCGGCGCGCGCCACGCGGCCGCGGACGGCGTACCAGCCGGCGACCAGCGCCGCGGCGATCAGTGGCACGCACAGCACGGTGGTGCGCGCCGCTCCTCCGTCGGCGTACATGAGGACCAGGACGGAGGCGAGGAAGGCCAGCGTCACGAGTTCGGTCCACGGGGAGCCGGGCAGGCGGTAGGAGGGGCGGGTGAGTTCGCCGTCACGGGTCTTCCGCCAGAAGAGGAGGTGGCAGAGCATGATCATGCCCCAGGTGGCGAGGATGCCGATGGCGGCCAGGTTGAGCACGATCTCGAACGCGTCCGCCGGAACGACGAAGTTGAGCCCGACGCCGAGGACGCACATGCCGCTGGTGAGCAGGATGCCGCCGTAGGGCACCTGGGTGCGGCTCAGCCGGGCGGTGAAGCTCGGGGCGGAGCCGTTGACGGCCATCGAGCGCAGGATGCGGCCCGTGGAGTAGAGGCCGGAGTTGAGCGAGGACATGGCCGCAGTGAGAACGACCAGATTCATCACGTCGCCGGCCGCCGGGATGCCGATGTGGGAGAGCACGGTCACGAACGGGCTCTGGCCGGCGCTGTAGCTGTTCCACGGCATCAGCATCGACAGCAGGACGACCGAGCCGACGTAGAAGAGGCCGACGCGCCACATGATCGAGTTGATCGCCTTCGGCATGATCTCCTCGGGGTTCTCGGTCTCACCGGCCGCGACTCCGACCAGCTCGACGGAGGCGTAGGCGAAGACGACGCCCTGGATGATCAGCAGCATGGGCAGCAGGCCGTTGGGGAAGATCCCGCCGTTGTCGGTGATCAGGGACGGGCCGGGCACGGCGGCGTCGATGGGGTGCCGGGTCACGAGGAAGAAGATCCCGATGGCCATGAAGACGACCAGCGCGCCGACCTTGACGATGGCGAACCAGAACTCCAGTTCGCCGAAGATCCGCACCGAGATGAGGTTCACGGTGAGGACCACGGCCAGGGCTATGAGCGCGATCACCCACTGCGGGACGTCGGAGAACAGGCGCCAGTAATGGGTGTAGGTGGCGACGGCGGTGATGTCGGCGATGCCGGTGGTCGCCCAGTTGAGGAAGTACATCCAGCCCGCGGTGTACGCGCCCTTCTCCCCGAGGAACTCCCGGGCGTACGAGACGAAGGCGCCGGAGGACGGCCGGTACATGACGAGCTCGCCGAGCGCCCGCACGACGAGGAACGCGAAGATCCCGCAGACGGCGTAGGCGACGAACAGGGAGGGACCGGCCTCGGCGAGGCGTCCGCCCGCGCCGAGGAAGAGCCCGGTGCCGATCGCACCCCCGATGGCGATCATGTTGACGTGCCGGGGTGTCAAGGACTTGCTGTAGCCGGTGTCCCCGGCGTCCACGTGACGGGTCGTGGGGCGCTTCTCGTCTTTGAGGAACTGCTCGCTCACGCCTCGGGTCTGCCTTCCGTGGAGGTGGCCGCGCGCTGGGGGCGCACGATTTCTGTGAGGGTCTTCTCGACCCGCAGGAGGTGGTGGGACATGGCCTCCACCGCGTCGTGCTCGCAACCGTCGGCCAGCGCCTCGAGGATCGCCCGGTGCTCGCAGTTGGACTGCTCGCGCCGGCCGCCCAGTTCGTTGAGGAAGGTCGACTGACGCGCCAGTGCGTCGCGGATCTCCTCGATGACGCGGCGGAAGACGGGGTTGCGGGATGCCTCGGCCACCGCCAGGTGGAAGACGGTGTCCATCGCCACCCACGCGGTGGTGTCGGTCTCCTGCTCCATCCGGTCGAGCAGATGGCCCAGATGGTCCAGGTCCTCCGGGGTGCGGCGCAGCGCGGCGTACCCGGCGACCGGGATCTCGACGTGCCGGCGCACCTCCAGCAGGTCGCTGGCGACGTAGTCGCCGAAGGTGGGGTCCTCGACCGTGTTCGCCAGGACGAACGTGCCCTTGCCGCTCTTGGAGGCGGTCAGGCCGATGGCTTGGAGGGCTCGGAGCGCCTCCCGCAGCACGGGCCGGCTGACCTCCAGGGTCCGGCACAACTCGGCTTCGGAGGGGAGCTTGTCGCCCACGACGTACTCGCCGCGCTCGATGGCTCTGCGCAGGTGGCCGAAGACCGCTTCCATCGCGCTGACGCGCCGCGGGGCCTGGCCACTTGTCTGGCTGTCTGACAGGTTCACGGTGTGATCCTGATGGGTGCGCCGGAGCGTGTCAAGACACCTGTGTCGGGAAAGTCCGGCCCGGCGGGCTTCGTACCGTGCGCACGTTCCGTCCTGCCACCGAAGCCGGCCGATAGGTGTCCGCGGCGAATCCGGCGGCATCCACCAGGGCGTGCACCACCGGCGTGTCGACACCCATCTCCGGATGCCACTGGACGCCCACGGCGAAGCGGTGCCGGGTGCTCTCGATCGCCTCGACGGTGCCGTCCGCCGCACGGGCCGACACGATGAAGCCGGAGCCAAGGCGATCCACGGCCTGATGATGGTGCGTGGCGACCTCGCGGGTCCCCGGCAGGAGGGCGCCGATCCGGGTCCCCGGCGTGGTGGTGACGGTGTGGGCACAGAAGTGGCCCCGGTCGGGGTTGTGGCCGTGATGGCCCACCCTGTCGGGCAGGTGCTGGATGAGGGTGCCTCCGGCGTGTACGTTCATCAGCTGCATGCCCCGGCACACTCCGAGCACGGGTAGGTCGCGGGCGAGACCGGCGGCCAGTACAGCCTGCTCCCACCGGTCGCGCTCGCGGACCGGCGGCCCCGTGCGCGGGTGGGGCCGGGCGCCGTACAGGGCGGGATCCACGTCCTCGCCTCCCGTCAGGACGATCGCGTCCAGACGTGCGACCACATCGGCCGCTGCCGACGGGGCGTCCGGCGGCAGCAGGACGGCCCGGCCGCCCGCGGCCTGGAGACAGCCGGCGTAGGCCGCGGGCAGCACTGCGGCGGGCAGGTCCCACTCGCCCCACCGGGCGTCGGCCAGGTAGGTGGTGAGTCCGATGAGTGGTGGCTGGGTCATACCACTTCCTTTCAGGGCGTGCGGGGCGATCGTCGACGGCCGGGTGCACACCCGCCCCGCCGGACGTCCCCGGCCACGGCGGGCTGCGGCAGAAAAGGCGGACAGGGCGGACGGGGCGGACGGGGCACTGGCGGAGGGCGCCCCGGCGACAAGGTGGAGGGGCGGTCACGATCCGGGAGCGCGGGCTTGCGTTTTTCTTGCCGGGAGCAAGAATCCTGCTGGCGTTCATCCGCAATCACAAGAAAACACATCTTCGCGACAGATAAGTGAGCCTTAACTCCGTGCACGGACTCGACCCCCGCCTGCTCGCCACCCTCGAAGCCGTCGTGCGGCACGGCTCCTTCAACGCCGCCGCACGCGAGCTCGGCTACAGCGCGCCCGCGGTCTCCCAGCAGATCGCCGAACTCGAACGCCGCGCGGGCCTGAGAGTGCTGGAGCGCCGGCCCGTGCGCGCCACACCGGCGGGCGAAGTCCTTCTCGACGCCGAGGAGGGCGTCCGCAACGCGTTGGCCACGGCATCGGTGGAACTCGACGCCATGCGCGCGGGTACGGCGGGACGGATCCGCCTCGGCGCCTTCGCCTCGGCCGCCACCAGCATCGTTCCGCAAGCGCTGGCCCAACTCCACGCGGCCTACCCCCACGTGCAGGTCAGTCTCGGCCAACTGGAGCCCGAGGCCTGCCACAACCGGCTCAAGCGGGGGGACATGGACCTGGCCCTCAGCTACGACTACGACTTCATCCCCGTCCCGCCACCCCGGATGCTGCGCCGGACGCTGGTCGCACGGGATCCGGTGGTGGCCGTGGTCCCGGCACACCACCGCCTGGCCGACAGGGAGGTCATCGACCTGGCCAGCCTCGCGTCCGAGACCTGGATCGCGGCTCCGGAGGCCGCACTGCGCCTGGAGCTGCTTTCCCAGATGGCCAAGACGCCCGGTTTCCAGGCCCGCCTGCAGTACGAGGGGGACGATTTCAACACCGTGCTCGGCTTCGTGGCCGCCGGCCTGTGCGTGGCCGTCATGCCGCAACTAGCCCTGCCCCGCGCCAACACCCGGGTCGTGGCCCGCCCCCTGGCCGAGCCGCAGTTGACGCGCTTCATCTACGCCGTCCGCATCGACACCCGGCACGCCCCGCGCGCCGTCCTGGACCTGGAGCAGATGCTCGCCGCGCAAGCGCTGGCCGCGCTCGCATGAGGCCGCGGCGGGCGGCCACGGGAGGTGAACGGCGCGTGAACCCAAGCGAATTGCGCCAAGTTGACGGCGGCCGCACGCGCGTAGACCGGGTGAGGGCGCCAGGTCTCCCGGCCTGTCCGACTACCGGACGCAGTGGCTGAAAGTTAAACTACTGCGTGGCGGGCGCCCTACGTTTGCGGCGGTTGACGTTCCAGCGAGAGGACACCCCTCATGACCGCCGCCGACAGTGCGCCGCGAACGGCCCGCGTCCTCACCGGCTACCGCCCCGAGGACGGCTTCATGGCCGTGGAGCTGGACCCGCCTCCGGGCGAGTACGTATGGCACGACGAGCACGCCGAGCAGCAGGAGCAGCGCTACGGCCCGGGTGCGGGCTACCACCAGTGGCTGGCAGTGGACGCTCGCGACGGCGCCGTATGGTTCGGCGACGTCGACTGGCGGGCACCGTCCGAAGACCTCGGCAGCCAGCTCCCCGGCCTCCCCCGCAGGGCACTCGGCGACGGGGCCGTCCCGGCCTCCGGAAGCATGGTGCAGCTGCTCGGCCACCTGACCCATGACGAACAGCGCGGCTGCTCCTGGCGCTTCTTCACCGCTGAGGAACTGCACGCGCTCGCCCTGCGCATACTCCCCGCCGTGCAGCGGCTCGTGGACTCCATCCACCGCATCGGACCGGACGACGAACTGGAGTGGTCGGCCGAGGCCGCCACCGCCTGGGACGACATCGAGCAGGCCGCGACCCACACCTTCGACCCCTCCGGCGATCTCCGCTGGCCCGGGCTGCGCACGACGCCGATCCCTGCCTGGCGTGTCGAGGTCGGCGCGTTCCTCGCCATGAACCCCGGTCTGTGCGATCCCTCCTGGGGCCTGGCCGCGGACGCGGAACTCGATGCCTACGCCGACTACAGTCCCGAGAGCGGCTATGGCGGTGTACCGGGGCGGATGTGCCGCGCCGCCGACCGGCAGATCGAGGACGGTTTCACTTTCTACGGCCACCGTGCCGCCCTGTACGCCTACCGCGCGCAGGCGTGCGGCGACCGCGTTCCGACGGACGCCCGCGTCTGGCTGGAGACGACAGAGGCGGGTCGGGGCACCTGGGAGGCGGCCAAGCCCCCCGGGGCCACCCTCGCCGACGTCCCCGACTGCGTGCTGGCGGCCTTGGCCGAAGGGTTCCAGAACTCCGCGCACGAGGAGGGTCTGGTCCTGACGGGCCTGGACGCCCATCTGCGCCGGTTGCGCGCCGAGGAACGCTCCGCCGTCGACCAGCAGCTCGTCCGCGAAGCCGGGGAAGTCGAACGCCTCAAGAACATGGTCAAGGACTTCCGCGCGGCACGGAACCGCACCGTGACACGGATCCTGGCCTGGTCCGATGGGCGCAGCGACGGGGAAATCGCCCGCCTGGCGTCCATGCCCGACGACTACGTCAGCGACTGGCGGGCCCGCCTGACCGACGAACAGACGACGGCCACACCCGCAACCTGAAGCACCACGGCCGTCCGTAGACCGAGGCGACGGCCCGAGGCCTTGAGCTGGTGCCGCCGGCCCGCTGCGAGTACCGCTGCGCGGGGTAGGCGGAGCCGGACCCGGCCGCTGTTACGACCGGACATCGTGAACCCTTGCGCAGGGCAGCGGCGCGGGTGCGGTGGGCGCACGCTCCCCGGCACCCGGCCCGGCGCCTCCAAGCCGCTCATCGCCGTTCCGGTCGAGCTTCTGGAAGCCCGCCGCGGAGTTGACCGGGGAGACGCCCAGTCGGCCGGCCATGCTCACGTGGCCGTCCTTGCCCTGGTCGAACCAGTCGAAGAGGATGCCGAACTCATCCGCGGCCTGACCGATCGGACGCGGCCGTGCGCAGAGCGCCGTGGCCCAAGCATCGGATCAAGGACCGTCGCAGTACTCAGGGTTGTTGCGGAAGGGTGGGCGGGGGCGGGCGCAATGGCGGTTCACCGCCGCCGCCTCACCCCCGACACCCTGCCCTACTGGCAGCTCCGGGCGACGCGAGGTGGGGCTTACGTCGTCTGGATGTCCAGGCGTACGCATTCGATGAGGTAGTCCCCGGTGTCGGCATCGATGGTGACACCGTGGGCCTCGCTGTGGAATCCGGGGAAGGCCCGGTCGAACGCCTCCAGCGCTGACAGGTAGCGCAGGACCGGGCCGTCCGGCGCGCCGAGTGCTTCTCCGGGCATCAGGACGGGGATCCCCGGGGGAGTCACGGTCACCATGGCGGCGGCCACCCTGCCGGCGGCCTGGGCGAGGGGGATCCGTTCCGTGCCGCCCCGGATCAGCTGCCGGTAGCACGCCTGGGGCGGGGCGACGGGTTGCGGCAGCTGCTGGAAGGCGGTGTCCAGGGCGTCGATCAGTTCCGCCCGGGTGAGGTGTTCGTGCATGTCCTGGCACAGACCGCGCAGGGTCGTGCCGCTGTAGCGCTGCGGGTAGCGCTCGACGAGGTCCGGCAGTACGTGGCGCAGCGGCGTGTCGGCGTCGTGGAGGGCCTTGAAGTCCATGAGGGCGTCCATCAGGGTGCCCCACTTGCCCTTGGTGATGCCCATGGAGAACAGGACGAGGGTGGTGTAGGTGTCGGTCTTCTCCACGACGATGCCGCGGCTGGCCAGGTACGCGGTGAGGATGCGGGCGGGGATGCCCCAGGAGTCCGCCTCGCCGCGCGCATTGACGCCGGGGCAGGTCAGCGTCACCTTGATGGGGTCCAGCAGGCACTGGCCCTCGCTCAGTCCCTCGAAGCCGTGCCAGTCCGCCTCCGGGACGAGTTCCCAGCAGCGGGGATCGGAGGCCAGGAGCGCCGGGGAGGCGTCGGCGAAGGCGACGGTGGTTCCGTCGGCCGGGTCGGTGACGGTGTCGGGCTGCCAGACGCCGAAGAACCACGGCGGCCGGTCCCCGGCCTCCGCGATCCGCCGTCCGGTGCGGACGAGGGCCTGCCGGAACCGCACGGCCTCGGTCACCGCCTCGTTCACCAGCCACTCGCCCTGCGGTCCGTCCATCATCGCGGCGGCCACGTCCAGCGAGGCGATCACCGGGTACAGCGCCGAGGTGGTGCCGTGCATCATGAACGTCTCGTTGAACCGGTGGTGCTCGACCGGCGCTCGGGGTGAGGACTTCACGTGGACCATGGCGCTCTGCGACAGGGCGGCCAGCAGCTTGTGCGTCGACTGGGTCGCGAAGACCGTGGGCCGTTCGTCGCCCTCGAAGGTGTCCGGACCCACGGCCATGCCGTACCGGCCGGCGTACAGGGGATGGAAGCGCGCGTAGGCGAACCAGGCCTCGTCGAAGTGCAGACGGGGAGTACTGGGTGCCAGCGTGCGCGCCGTCTGCACGGTGTCGTAGCACAGGCCGTCGTACGTCGAGTTCGTGATCACCGCGTACTGGGCCTCGGGCGACACCGCTCCCGGAGTCAGGGGGTGGGCGGCGATCCTGGCGGCGACCGCGGCGCGCGCCGTCTCGCGCGCCGGGAGCGGTCCGGCCAGCCCGTATCCGTTGCGGGTCGGGACGAGGTAGACGGGGCGCGCGCCGGAGATGACCAGCCCGTGCAGCACCGACTTGTGGCAGTTGCGGTCCACGAGGGCGATCTCGTCGGCGGTGACGCAGTAGTGGCCGACCATGCGGTCCGCGGTGGAGTCGCCGTGGAGCACGAAGTACGTCCGGTCGGCGCCGAAGACGCGGGCGGCGTTGCGCTCGGCTTCCCCGATGGGGCCGCTGTGCTCGAAGAGGGAACCCAGTTCTTCCACCGAGATCGACAGGTCGGTGCGGAAGAGCCGCTCACCGTAGTAGTCGAAGAAGGCTCGGCCGACGGGCGACTTCAAGAAGGCCACGCCGCCCGAGTGCGCCGGGGTGTGCCAGGAGTACTCGTGGGCGTCGTCGAAACGTCGCAGTGCTTTGAAGAACGGCGGCAGGACGGAGTCGCCGTACTTCCGGGCGGCGTTGAAGACCCGGCCCGCGATGAAGGATGGCGTGTCCTCCAGGGGCCAGATGTATCCGACGGCGGTCTCGGCCACCCACAGGGGGAGGCGGTCCAGGCCGTGGTCCGATTCCTCGCTCATGACGACGAAGACGGGCAGGGCCGTGAACCGGCGGGTGATCTGGCGCAGGACGGCCGCTCCCCGGCCGCCGCTGTCCTCGCCGGTCTCGGACGGCAGGTCCCAGGCGACGACCGCGGCCGACAGGCCCGCCTCCGTACGCAGGGCGGCGCAGGCCGCCTCGACGGTCCGCGCCCACCGCACCTCCAGGCCGCGGTTCTCCAACTCCTTCGCGATCCTTCGAAGTTGGTCACCGTCGATACCCCGACCCAAGGGGTCCTCGCGCAAAGCCAGCAGGACACTACCGTTCGCCATGACACTCTCCACGTGCGTCAGCCCAACCCGACCTGCCAAGCATCGAGTTCAAGCACCACGGACCGGGTCGAAACCAGGCGGCCCTCACCCGTTCGGCGGGGGCGCACGACAGGGCGCCCCGGGGGTTCCGGCGCCGCCCCGGAGCATCCAGCTCGAGGCCTTCGGGCACCGGAAGGATGCCGACGGAAACCTCCTGTTCGATGAAGGGGACCTACGCACCAACCCGGCCCATGACGAACCCCGGCCCCAGGCCCAACCCCAGACCCAACCGCACCCCCGGCCCCATCGCCGTCCGTAGCCGTTCCAGGAGTCACCATGGCAGCCCTCACCGCCCTCACCGCACTCTGCCCGCCGCCCGAGACGGTCCCCCCGGCCACCGACTGGAACCAGATCGAACGGGAACTGGGCACGGAGCTGCCTCAGGACTACAAGGACCTGGTCGACCGATACGGGCCAGGCCAGTTCTGCGGCTTCATCTCCCTCTACCAGCCGCACGGTGCCGGAGAATGGGCCGACCTCACCGGCCCCATGCCCGCACGGCTGCGCGAACAGATCGAAGAAGTCCGCCGGAACGCACGCACCCCCTGGCCACTGCCCCACGACCCACAGCACCTCTTCGCCATGGGGAGCACCGCCAACGGTGACTACCTCTTCTGGGTCACCCAGCCGGACGACGCACCCGACTCATGGGCCATCGCCGTCAACGAAGCCCTGCGCGCCCCCTGGTTCACCTACCCCGGCACCCTTACCGAGTTCCTCCTCGCGTTCATCACCGGCACCACACAGGTCCCGATCTTCCCCACCGACCTCCTCACCACCAGCCCCACGTTCACCCCCGCGTCGACGCGCCCCGCCCCCACCGCCCAGCCCCCGTCCCGCGGCCCCGTCGCCTCCCAGACCGTCCGCACCTGGGCCCGCGCCAACGGTCACGACCTGCCGGACCGCGGACGCATTCCCCTCGAGATCATCAAAGCCTGGGAAGCTGCCAACCTCCCTTGAGCAGCGGCCCGACCCAGTGCCAAGATCCCCGACCTCGGTCCACGGCTACGGCCTGATGGGAGTTCCCCGAGATCACGGAGCGTCTCGTATCCCGAGAACGTCGTCACGTCGAACCCGTAGGTCTTGGCGCACTGTTCATCGTGAGTGGCGCCGTAACCGAATCGGCGCGAGTGGACTTCGACCGTGACGAGGTCCCGTTCGGGCTGCCCGATCGCCGCCGTATCGGCGCGTAGCGCTCAGCGGGTGCGACGCGCCTTGTGAGGGGTGATGGCCAACCGGATCTCGATGGGCAGGTGTGGCCGGCCTGTCGAAGTCCGGGCGTGCTGGATCGGCACTGTCTGCAGGGTGTTCAGGACCTCGCGCAGGTTGCCTGTCGGGGTCATGACCACCCTGAGGGCGAGTCGAGGAGTGGTGCCCGAGCCGGTCAGGCGTACGTGGGCATGCTGAACTCCGGGGACGGCCAGGGCCTGGTCCCGGACGGCCTGCGTCAGGGCGGAGCCGCGTACGGTGATGGGTCCCCGTGGTGCGGGTCCGCCCACGGGGGCATTGCGGGGCATGGTTCCGGGAAGTTGCCGCAGCAGCCAGGCCAGCCCGAACAGGACGAGCAGGGTCAGCACGCTCACGGTCACCGACCAGGCCCACGGCCATGTGGCGATGCCATCGCGTGCTGTGGATCGCAGGGCCTCGTGCGGGCCGGTGGGGACCCACCGGGGTGGCCGGGGCAGGTCCCAACGGCGGTACAGGTCAAGTCCGCCGGCCAGAGCCAGGGATCCGGCGCCGAGCAGGGTCGCCCCGATCAAGGCCAAAAGAACGCGGTTGACGGCGGGTTGCGCTCGCATGACGGGTCCCAGCGACGAAGGGGGTGGTCAGGTGGCGGTGGGCGAGGGCTCCGCAGGCCAGGACGTGCGCCGCCGGATGCGGAGCGTCAGGGCGGGCGGGTGGGCCAGGCAGAGCCCGTCCAGCGCATGGTCCATGGCTTGGTTCAGATCTGTGTCGATCTGCTGTGGATCACCGAAGCCGCTGACGGCTCGCACCGTGATCCGGCGACGTAGGCGTACCCGCGCTCCGGTGACGCCCGGCACGCTCAGCGCCGCATCGCGCATCGCGACGGCGGCGCTGGCGCGGTCCAGGGCGGCCCGCAACACCTGGCCCGGGGCCTGCGGGCGCAAGGGCAGCAGACGGCGCCGGCCAGGTGTCAGTGCCAGGACGACGAGCCACAGGCCCAGCACGGCGCACAAGCCCGCTGCGAAGAGCGTCCAGCCGCTGCCCAGCGAGCGATCGGTCAACTGGCGTACCAACGGGCCCTGGGCCCCGTCGGAAGGATGGCCCCGTCCCGCTGCCACGATGTCGTAGAGGAGCAGCCCGGACCCGGCCATCACCAGCACGGCCGTCAGCGCGGCGGGGATCCGGCGTGCCGCCCACCACCGGTACGGCACCCGCGCCGCGTGGTTCGCGGCCGCGCCGTCGATCTCGGCGAGGGCCGGACCGCAGGACCCAGGTCGTGCCGGCGGCTTGGTGAGGTCCACCGCCGGGCCCCGTGGTGTGCCGCCGGGGTCGATGATGAAGTGCTGGATCCCGACGCGCACTTCGGCGACATGGAGGCCCGCCATTTCGGCCAGGTGCACGGCGACGTGGTCCTGCAGTCGGGTGCAGACTCCTGAGAGGTCGGCCGGGTAGGGCAGGTGGACCTCCAACGCGACCCGCACCGCACCCCCGGCGGTGGTGGTCCGGGCGTGCGGGGCCTGTCCGCGCCGTCCGGGACCGACGTCCGCATCGAGCGCGTCGCCCGCCAGGCGGGCGGCGATGCGGGCCACCACCCTGCCCTCGATGTGTGTCGTCCCGCGACCCGGAGCCGCCACGGCCTGCGGCTGGTGAGGCTCTCGCGGCACCGGGGCGATGCTCATCGTCGATCGCCGCGTGCCCCCAGAAGGGCGCCCAGGTTCAGGCGCCCTTCCAGGACAAGCCCCGTCGCCAACCCCGCCGTTCCCGTGACGGCCACCAGCAGGAAGGCGAAGAATCCGCCGAAGTAGCCGGCGAACCCCAGGGCCATCCCGGCCAGCAGACCGATGCCGGCGATGTGTCCGCCGGGGCAGCGCCCCGATTCCGGCTCCGACGCGTGCTCGCGCCAGGTGGTGCGCTCCAGCGGGGGACGGGTCATTGCACCCGGCTCTCGCTGGGTGCGGACTCGTCCTCCTCCTGGGGCAGGTGGACGTCGACGACCGAGATGTTGACCTCCACGATCTCCAGCCCGGTCGTCCGCTCCACCTCGGAGATCACGTGCGCGCGGGTGACGGCGGTGATGTCGAGGATCGCAACGCCGTACTCGACCACCACGTCCAGATCCACGGCTGCTTGGCGCTCGCCGACCTCGACCTTGACCCCGCGGGAGGGGTTCGAGCCCCCGCCGGGGACGTGGTCGCGCATCGCGCCGAAGGCCCGGCTCATCCCGGCGCCCATGCTGTGGATGCCGGGGACTTCACGGGCGGCCATACCGGCGATCCGAGCCACCACGCCGTCCGCGATCGTCGTCCGGCCCCGGGACTCCGGGGCGGGCAGTGCGGCAGTGGTCCGATGGCGCAGGTCCTTGCCCGTGCCGCTGGGCACGCTCTCGGCGGGAAGGGCCCGGGTAATGGTGTCGGTCATGGTCTCTCCTCGAAGCAGGCGCCTCGGGTGCCCGGAAGGGCACCGCATCCGCCTGCTTCCACCGACAGTGTGCTCGCCGATACGCCGACAGCCGAAGGGCCGAACGGCCCTGCACGCTGGGCCACTTGGGTCTGCTCCGGCAGCTCTACGTCGTCCGTGGCTGCGCGTGGAACGCGGACCGTACGACGCGGGCTGCGATGAATCCGATCAGGGCCGTGGCTGCCGCCGGTGCGATGCCGGTCGCGTTGAGCGGTTCGGTCTCCAGGATCGAGCGGAGTGCGGGGAGATAGAGCGCGGCTGCCGCCAGGAGTGCGGAGGCGAGCACGGCCAGGGGGAGGAAGAGGTTCTCCTTGGTCAGCAGGCGGGCCCGAAGACCCAGGACCACTCCGAGCTGGCCGGCGAGCAGGGCGAGGAAGAGCACGCTCTGCCAGGGCAGGTCCCAGGCGCGTGCGGTGAGGGCGGCCGCGAGGCAGGAGGCGGTGACGACCGTGGCGAGCAGGAGGAGCCGCTGCCAGGCACCGGCGCCCAGGATGTGCTGTCCGGGCGGACGGGGAGGCCTGTTCATGGCACCCGGTGAGACGGGTTCCGCGCCCATGGCGACGCCGGTCAGGCCGTGGGTGAGAAGGTTGATCCAGAGGATCTGTCCGGCCCGCAGGGGCAGGGGGAGGCCGATGAGGGGGCCGGTGAGCATGACGAGGATCTCGGCCGTTCCGCCGGCCAGACCGTAGACGAGGAAGCGCCGGATGTTGTCGTAGACGCGACGGCCTTCCTCGACCGCCGCGACGACGGTCGACAGTTCGTCGTTGGTGAGCACGAGGTCGGCGGCCTGCCGTGCGACCTCCGTGCCGCGCGCGCCCATGGCGACGCCGATGTCGGCCTGGCGCAGGGCGGGTCCGTCGTTGACGCCGTCGCCGGTCATCGCGGTGACGGCGCCGTGGGAGCGCCAGGCTTCGACGATGTCCAGCTTCTGCTGCGGGGTCGTCCGTGCGAATACGCGGACGGTGGTGAGGTCCTCGACCCGGCCGGCGGCGATGTCCGCGCCGGTGACCACGTCCTGCTGAGCGGCGCCGCCGGTGAGCAGTCCGACCCGGGTGGCCACGGCGCGTGCGGTGGCGGGGTGGTCGCCGGTGATGAGAACGGGGGTGATGCCCGCGGCCCGGCAGGCGGCGATCGTGGCCGCGGCCTCTGTTTTGGGCGGGTCGCTGATGGCGACCAGGCCGAGCAGGTGGAGGCCGGACTCGGCGTCGGCGGGGTGGTCCGGGAGGTCCTCTCGTGTACCTGAGGCGACGGCGAGGACCCGGAAGCCTCGGGCGGCCAGCAGCGCGGCCCGCTGTTCCGCTGTGCGCAGAAGCTCCGTGGGGTCGGCCAGCACGGCGGGGTCGAGGATCGCTTCGGGCGCGCCCTTCAGGCACACGAGCACCCGGTCCTCCGGGGTGGTGTGCAGGGTGGTCATGCGTTTGCGCAGGCTGTCGAAGGGGGCCTCGTCCGCTCGCGGGTGGCTTTCGTGGAGGTCGCTCTGACCGGCGCAGCCCGCCTTGGCCGCGGCCGTCAGGAGCGCCGCCTCGGTGGGATCGCCCATGGGGGTCCAGCGGTCATCGGGCGGAGCGGGTCCCGTCGGCGGGCGGATCGAGGCGTCGTTGCAGAGCGCCGCCGCGGTCAGCAGTTCGCGTAGAGGGTCCATTTCCGCCGACGTCGGGCGTCGGCCGGCGATCAGGACGTCGCCTTCCGGCTCGTAACCGACACCGGAGAGGTCGGCCGTGGCGTGGGGCATCCAGACCTGCTGGACCACCATGCGTCCTTCGGTGAGGGTGCCGGTCTTGTCCGTGGCGAGGACCGATACGGAACCGAGCGTCTCCACGGCGGGAAGTCGGCGTACGAGCGCGTGCCGGGTGGCCATGCGCCGGGCCCCGAGGGCGAGGGCGAGGGTGACGACGGCGGGCAGGGATTCCGGTACCGCGGCGACCGCGAGGCTGATGGCGGTCACAGCCATGATCCCGACGGGCACACCGCGCAGGAGGCCCAGTGCGAAGACGACCAGGCAGAGGCCGAGGGTGGCGGCGGCCAGGATCCGCCCGAGGGAGGCGAGGCGGTGCTGCAGCGGGGTCGGCTCCCGCCCGCGGTCGAGGAGGGCGGCGATCCGACCGAGTGCGCTGGCCGCGCCGGTCGCCGCCACGGTGGCCACGCCCCTCCCCCGTACGACGACCGTTCCGGCGCTCAGGGTCGTACCCGGGTCCTTGTCCACCGCGACGGACTCGCCGGTGAGCATGGACTCGTCGACGAGGAGGGCGGATGCCTCGGTGAGTTCGGCGTCGGCGGCGACGATGTCGCCCTCGCCGAGCAGGAGCACGTCACCGGGTACGACGTCACCGGCCGGGACTTCGCGCGGCGTGCCCTCCCTCCGTACGCGTGCGCCTGGTGCCGACATGGCCGAGAGAGCGGCCACCGCGTTGTCGGCGCGGATCTCCTGGGCCACGCCGACGGTGGTGTTGAAGAGGATCACCAGGCCGATGACGACGGAGTCGGCGTGGTCGCCGATGGCGATCGTGAGCAGGACGGCGCCGATCAGGACCATGACCAGGGGGTCCCGGAGCTGCGCCAGAACCCTCGCGTACAGGGGTGTCGTCGACTGGGCGGTCACTTCGTTGCGTCCGTGTGCGACGAGGCGGCGCGCGGCTTCCCGTTCGGTGAGTCCGCTGGGCTCCTGCGGGGCCGCGGATGCTCGGCGGGCCGCGGGCGCGGACATCAGGTCCCTTGCGCGACGGGGACCGTGATGACCGGGCAGTGTGCCCGGTGCAGCAGACCGTGGACGACGGAGCCGAGCCGCATGCCGCTGTAGCCTCCGTTCCCGCGGCGGCCCAGGACCAGGGCCAGGGCGTGTTCGGCCGCCTCCGCCAGCTCCTCGACCGGGTGGCCTGCCAGCACCTCGTGGGTGAGCGCGACGTCCGGGTACTTCTGCGACCAGCCGGCGACGGTCTCGGACAGCAGGCGCCGCTGTGCCTGGAGACCAGCGTTCTCGTCCTGGAACGAGAGCAGGGGCTGGTGCCACACCGAGATCGCCCGCAGGGTGGATCCGCGTGTGCTCGCCTCCTCGAAGGCCACGGCCAGGGCCGCCTTCGACGACTCGCTGCCGTCGACGGCCACGACCACGTACGGCGGCTCTTGGCTGACGTGCTCCGCGTCGCCGACGACCACCACCGGACAGTGCGCCTGCGCCACGACGGGCACGACGAGGGACCCGGCACTGAGGAACTCCTCGGTGCGGCTGAGGTGTCGCGAACCGAGCACCAGCATGGGGGCCTTCGACGACAGCCCGCCGAGGACCGGCGCGGGGAGCCCGTCGAGCAGGTGGGTGGACGGTTCGAGTCCCGGCCGACGCGAGCGCGCCCACGCGGCGGCCGCTTCGAGGGCTTTTGATCCGGACCGGCGCAGGCCCATGTGGTCCGCGGTCCCGTCGACGTGCCGGGTGTCGTGTCGCGGTGGCACCGCCAGTACGAGAGCCAGTCCGAGCGCCCGGCGGTCCGCCTCGTCCACGGCCCAGGACAGGGCCATGTGCCAGTCCCTGACCGGGTCGATGCCGACGACGATCTCACGCCCTGTCATGTTCTCCCTCACAACTCGCTCCCGTGGTCGTTGCCGTGCCGCGGCACCAGCAGTACGGGACACCGCGCATGGTGCAGCAGGCTGTGGGAGACGCGTCCCAGCGTGCGACCGATGTGGCCCGGCGAGCGACGCCCGCCGACGACCAGCAGGTCCGCGTGCTGCGAGGCCTCGGCCAGCACACCGGCCACCGAGTAGCTCTTCTCCACGTCCACGTGCACGGTCAGATCCGGGAACTCCTCACGGATCAGGTCGGCCGTGACCGACAGGCGGTGGGCGTGCTGCCCGCTGATCTCCTCGACGTCGTCGAGCATGCTCACGACGTTGCCCACGGACTGCAGCAGGTTCCATACGTGCAACAGCCGCAGCGACGCCTTGCGCAGCTCGGCTTCGCACGCGGCGTACCGGACGCAGTCGAGGTCGTGTTCGTCGCGGACTCCGACCAGCACGCTGCCCCTCTCGGCCTCGGGGTCGCTACCCCGCACCACGACGAAGGCGGTGGTGGCGCTCGCGGCGGCCGTGAGCCCGACGGAGCCGAGCATCAGCGCGGCGAACCCGCCCAGGCCGCGGCTGCCGACGACGACGGTGGCGTGGACGTCCGCCGCGCTGTGGAGACTGGGTACCGGCGCGCCGCGGCTGAACTCCGTGGTCACGTGCAGATCGGGATGGAGCGCGTTCACTGCCGCGGCCGTGTCCCGGAGCAGTTCACGGCCCGCCGCGCGGGCCCGTTCGATGGTTTCCACCGATGCGTAAGCGGCTCTCGTGTCCGTGTCGGCGGCGTGGACGATGTGCAGGGTCCTCCCCCGCCGTGCGGCTTCGTCCGCGGCCCACAGGGCCGCCTCGCGTGCGGGCTCCGACCCGTCGATGCCGACGATGACCGTCCCGAGTTCCGGACCGGCAGTGGTGCCTTCCATGGTGTCTCCTGATCGAGGGTCATCGTGCTCTCCCCCTCACGCTGACATCGCGGGTGGACGGGCGGGAGGGCCGTAGAGGCCAGTACAAGGGCCGAATGGCCCCTCCCCGGTTCACCGGACCGGCGCGAGCCCGCGTCGTCGGACCCGGTCGGCCCTCTCGCGGGCCCGGTCGGCACTCGATCCGGAGGTCGGCCGGGCGCGATGGTGGCCGGTACGGAGGGTGGCCCGACCACGACATCACCGGACTGCCCGTCGTGGACGAGGACGACCGGGTGGTCGGCGTCGTCACCCGGCGTGACCTCCTGCGCGTCTTCCTGCGCCCCGATGCCGAGCCACGGCGGCACGTGAGCGGACGTCGCCCGGTAGGGGCCGGTCGGCTCCACAGCGGGCCCCTCGGCCCCTCCCGGAACCCGTGCCCTGCGCGGAGTCTGGAACTCACACGTCAACCGAAGGAGATGGACGCCATGGCCAACCTTGTGACCGTCGGCCTCGACGGCTCGGCGGAAAGCGCCGAAGCCGCCCGATGGGCGGCCCGCGAGGCGGACCTCCGGGGTGTGCCACTGCTCCTCGTCCACGTGGAGGAACGCCTTGAGCGGCCCCTCCACGGCGTCGCGAGCGGCGAGGTTCAGGAACACTGGGCGAATGCGCTGCTGCGCGAGGCCCTCGAAGAGGCCAACCGCCTCTATCCGCGCCTGGAGGTCTCCTCCCGCCGGCTGACGGGAGTTCCCGCCACGGTCCTGGCCGATGCGGCCTCCTCCTCGGACATGCTGGTCCTGGGTTCCCGGGGACTCGGCAGCATCGCGGGATTCGTCCTAGGATCCGTCGGCGCCGGCACCATCGCCGCGGCCGATCAGCCGGTCGTCCTCGTCAGGGGCCCGCACGGCCCGGACACGGACCCGGGGGTCTGGCGTTCCGACGCCGCGATCGTGGCGGGCGTGGACACGGATCGCCCCTGTGACGCGCTCCTCTCCTTCGCCTTCGACGAGGCATCACGGCGCGGCTGCGTCCTGCGGGTGCTCCACAGCTGGACACCGCCGCCGGTCCTCGGCTACGGATATGGCTACGGTTACGATCTCGACCCCTCCGCCCAACAGGAGATCGGTCGAAGCATCGCCACCGCGGTGGACGAGATGATCCGCCCCTGGTCCGAGAAGTACCCCGCGGTGACCGTCGACCCCGAGGTGCGCATCGGCCAGTCCGCGGTCCAGCTCGTGGACGCCTCCAAGGGCGCCGCACTCGTCGTGGTCGGACGCCGGATCCGGCACTCCGCCTACGGCACCCACATCGGCTCGGTCGCGCACGCGGTCCTGCACCACAGCTCCGCGCCCGTCGCCGTCATCGCCCACGAGTGAATCCCCCTGGACCGGGGCGCGTCAGGCCCGCGCGGGCTTGCGGGTACGGCGCCTCAGGCGGCGCAGTTCGTCGGTGCCCCAGACCAGGACGGGGAAGACCACGATGAGGACGACCACGTCGAGGGGCAGGGCGGCGGTGCCGAAGACTCCTTGCAGGAGCGGCACGTAGACGAGGGCCGCCGTGAAGGCGAGTTCGAAGGCGATGCCGGCCAGGAGCAGCGGGTTGGTGAAGAACCCGATGGCGCGCAGTGACGCGTGGTCGGTGCGGGCGGCGATCGCCGTGCCGACCTGGCAGGTGACGATACCCGCGAAGGTCGCCGTCGTCGCGGTGACGTAGGCGTGGTGCAGCGGGGTTCCCGGGCCGGTGGGGTCCCCGGGGTGCCAGCCGGCCCGCCACAGCACGTAGAAGAACGCGGTCATGACCAGGACCGCGGAGACGGTACCGAGGTAGCCCCAGCTGCGGATGAGCATGTCCTTGGAGATGACGCCCTGGGAGCTCGGCCTGGGTGGGCGGCTCATGCTGCCCGGCTCCGCGCGTTCCCGTCCCAGGGCGAGCGCCGGAAGGGTCTCGGTTCCGAGGTCGATGGCGAGGATCTGCAGGACGGTGAGGGGAAGGGGGATCGAGCCGGCCGACAGGGCGAAGATCAGGAAGGGGACCACCTCGGGGGTGAGGTGGGCGAAGATGTAGACGATGAACTTCCGTACGTTGTCATAGACTTGGCGGCCGGATTCGATCGCGGTGACGATGGTGGCGAAGTTGTCGTCGGTCAGCACCATGGTCGACGCCTCACGGGCGACGTCGGTGCCGGAGAGTCCCATCGCCACGCCGATGTGGGCGCGGTGGAGTGCGGGGGCGTCGTTGACGCCGTCGCCGGTCATCGCGACGATCTGCCCGTGCGCGCGCAGGGCGTCGGCCACCTTCAGTTTCGTCTCCGGTGAGGAGCGGGCGAAGACGACCTCGGCGTCGCCGTCCGCGAGGAGCCGGTCGAGTTCGTCGTCGCCGATCGACTCGGACTCCGCGACCACGACCAGACGCGGCGCCCCGATACCGACCTCACGGGCCACGGCGGCGGCGGTCGCTCCGTTGTCCCCGGTCACGATGTGCACGAGGAGCCCCGCTTCATGGCAACGCCGTACCGCGGCGGCGACTTCGGGCCGCGGGGGATCGTAGAGACCGACGAGACCCAGCAGGGTCAGCTGCGTCTCCGCGTCCTCGCGGCGGGTCACCGGCGCGTCGCCGCCCAGTGCGCGGGTGGCGACGGCGAGTACGCGCATGCCCCGGCCGGAGAGCTCTTCCGCCGCGGCACGCGCCGTGGCGTCCTGGGCGGCGTCCGGGGTGCGGGCCAGGACCGACTCCGGGGCCCCTTTGACGATCAGCCGCAGGCCGCCGCCCGCCGGATCACGCTGGACGACGGACATCAGGCGCAGCCGGGGGTCGAAGCGGAAGACGGCGTGACGGCCCGTGTCGCGCGCGCCGATGTCGAGCGGGGCGCCGCGGTCGGCGGCGCCGGTCACCAGCGCGATCTCGGTGGGATCGCCGTGGAGTTCGCCGTCGGCGTCCTTGGTGACGGTGGTGCACAGGGCAGCGGCGTCCGTCAATCGGACGGCCCCGGGGCCGGGGTCCGCGCCGTCGACGGGCGTCCACGTGCTCTGGAGCCGCATCCTGTTCTGGGTGAGGGTGCCGGTCTTGTCGGTGCAGATGACGTTGGTGGATCCCAGGGTCTCCACGGCGCTGAGTCGCTTGATGACCGCGCCTTGCCGTGCCAGGAGGCGCACGCCGACGGCGAGGGCGAGCGTGATGGTCGGCAGCAGTCCTTCGGGCACGTTGGCGACGAGCAGTCCGATGGCGAACATCAGCGCGTCGGTCAGCGGCAGCCCCACGGCGACGCCCAGGACCAGGAACAGCGCGCCCATCGCGACCGCGACGGCGGCGATCAGCCAGGCGACCTTCTTGACCTGCTGTTCCAGTGGGCTCGGGTCCCGCCGCGTGCGCTGGCTGAGGGCGGCGATGCGGCCGAGTTCGGTGTGGTCGCCGGTGGCGAAGACCATCGCCCGGGCCTGGCCCGCGGTGCAGGTCGTGCCGCTGAAGACGAGGTTGGGCTCCTGTAGCGGCGTGGAGCCCGGGGTCCCCGGCCCGGCGATGCGCTGGGCCGGGGTGGACTCCCCCGTCAGCATGGACAGGTCGACTTCGAGGCCACCGTCGACGAGCCGGACGTCCGCGGGCACTTTGTCGCCCTCGTCGAGGACGATGACGTCGCCCGGCACCAGGGTGCGCGCTTCCGCCTGCCGGGACTCCCCGTCGCGGATGACCATCGCGTGTTCGGGGAGGTATCTGGCGAGGGTTTCCACCGCCTGCTCGGCCTGCCGCTCCTGGAGCAAGGCGAAGGCGGCGTTGACGAGGACGATGGCGACGATCGCGATCCCGAGCACGCGGATGTCGGCGACGAACGCCATGGCCGCCGCGGCCCACAGCAACAGAGCGAGTGGATGCACCAATTGACGTACCAGCTCCCGCCCCAGGGAGGTGTGGCCCTTGCGCCGGACCTCGTTGGGCCCGTACACGGCGAGCCGCCGCTCGGCCTCCCGCGTCGACAGCCCTTCCGCTCCGGTGTCGAGCTCCCGGCGCAGCAACGGCAGCGGTTCGCTCGGATCCCGCGGTGCGGGCGGCGCTCCTCCCTGGGCGGGGAGGCGGCCGGTGCGTGCTTCAGTCATCGTCGACTCCTGATTCGGTGGGCAGCCGGCCGGACCAGCCGGGTTCCACTCGTTTCCAGTCCCGCCCCCACGCGGACAGGCTGCGCGCCTCGACGGTCCGAAGCCTCAGGTGGACGACGCCTGCGGCTGTCAGCGCGATCAAGGCGGCGGCGGTGGCGCCGACGGTCATCGCGGCGAAGGCCCGCTCGCCCGCTGACGGTGGTGGCTGGACCGTACGGCCCGTGTCGTCCACCCAGATCGCGACGGGACGGCCCGCGGGGGTCTGGGGCCGGACCTCTACGAGGCCCGTATGCGGGGTGGCCGACGGGAATTGCCAGGTGGCCTGTGCGACGGACTCGGCGACACCTCCGCTCCGAGCGTCGGGGGCCCGTTCGGCGGCCCCGACCGTCGTGGCGGTGATCCGGTGCACGTGCTCGGCCTGTTCCCGCGCGGTGCGGCTGTCGACGCTCCACACGGCCAGCCCGACGGCCACTGCGCAGAGAGCGCCGACGAGAGTCGCCAGTGCGAAGGCCACGCGCCACCGGGTGCGTGTCCGGTCAGCGCTCCGGCGCAGCGGATTGGGCGACGTTCCATGCGGCATGGCGGGCCTCCGGCACCGGAAGTCTTCTCATCGAGCGGGTGAGCCGGCGGCGGCGAGTGCGGCGCCGATGTGGTGCGCCCGGCCTGGACGCGCTCCGGGTCGCGGAAGTCTGCGCCCTTCCCTTCGCGTACGAGGGTGCGGGCGAGCAGGCCGGGTGTTGCGGCCGTGATGCCGCCGCCGAAGGTGAGGTGGTCGCGGGCGCCGATCCGGCGCGTCTGCCGGGCGACCGCCCGGACCGGCGGGACGTCGTGCCGCTCGGCGCAGGGGTCAACGGGCCCGCTGCCGAACAGCCAGACGGGACAGGGCTTCAGCCACGGGAGTTCAGGAAGGATCTCGCCCCGTCGAGGCGGGGCTCGCCGTCGACCCACTGGCGGTACTCACGGTCCGCGTCGAACCCGACGGGATGCGGCGCGTCACCCGGAGTGCACACGGCGGCCGGTGATCCGGGTGGGTGTCATGGTCATCCAGTGCGTGCGGGGTCCGCCGGCCCAGGGGAGGGAGCGGGCGACCGCGTGCAGGTGGCTGACTCGCGCCGCGTCCGAGACGCCGGACACGTCGCCCACGGCCATGACGCTCCAGCCCTCTCGCATCGCGTCGTCGATGTGGTCCACTTCGAAGGCGACCTCGGTCCCGGCCGCCTCGGCGAGCCGCGAGTGGGCCGCCGTGCGGAACGCGATCTCGCCTCCCACGACGACGTAGTTGACGGGAAAGACGGCAAGTCCTTCCAGATCGGAGAACCCGACCCGGCCGACGCCGTGGGTGGAGAGCAGGCGGTGGCACTCGGCCTCGCCCAGCCCCGTCAGCTCGGAATCGCGCATCGCGGTCCCCATGCCGGGGGGACTCTCGGTCGTTCTCCCGGTCAGCTCGGCGACGGTGGTCCCCAGCCCGTCCGCGAGACACACGAGCATGCCCATGCCGGGTGCGGCCGCCCGCTCCTCCAGGTAGGCGATGTACGACGCGGCCGCCCCGCAGCGCTCCGCGAGCTCCTCGCGCGTGAGTCCCAGCTCTTCGCGACGCGCGCTCACGCGTCGCCCGAGGTCGCCGCGGGCAGCGGGAACCTTGATCGGGGACGTATTCGTGGGGGTCTTTCCCATGATCGTCACACCCTTGCGGTCAGTGGCCCAATGGTGGCCGTCGAGCTCAGACTGGACCTGCCGCGGGCGCGTGCACAGGGCCGAACGGGCCCCGACCGGGTCCTGCCGGGCCCCTGCGGCCCCTTCCCGGGAGTGGCGTCACCGAGAGCGGCTTCACCGGGAGGGCCCACTGTCCTCTTCCGTGCCGGACATCAATCGTCGGTGCAGTTCCGTGGTCATCGTGTGGATGGCGCGGGTCAGTTCGGTATTGGTCTTGAGTTCCAGCTCCTGCTCCACGAAATCGTGGTCGGCCTTCGCCTGTTGGAACTCCGCCTGCCGGTTCTGGCCGATCATCACGAACGTCGACAGGAAGATCGCCTCCAGGGAGACGACGAGCGTCAGCATCGGCCAGGGATCGGCCTCCACGAACAGCATCCAGAGCGTGAAGGCGATCGCGTGGAGATAGACGAACGGCATGGAGCCGGCGAACTTCGTGATCGCGTCGGCCACGCGCAGCTGGACGTCGGCCGCACGGCTCGTACGGTGTGCGATGACCACCGGATGATGCCGCGCCCCGGCCTCGGTCTCGGCCTCGGTCTCGGTTCCCTCCACCTGCCTGCCTCCTCGGGACGAACACCTTGACACGGGCCTGCGTCCCGCATCGTCTCAAACCATCCACCGTTGCCGGCATACCGCGAGAGCCCGCCGTCAGCCGGGGCGGCACGACCCGGCAGCGACCGGGTCGCCCACGCTCCACCCCCCCGCCGTCGACGCAGAAGGGGCCGACCGGCCCCCATCCAGGGGCGTGGCACACCCCTGCGGCCGGTGCGCAGCGGGCCCGGACCGCCCGGCCGAGCGAGGTGTGGCCCACTCGGTCCCTGCCGGGTCCCGATGGCCTACGTGATGCTGGAGCTAGAGGAGCTCGTCGCTTTCAGCCGGACCCGCGCAGCCCTCTGGGTGAAGCAGGAGAAGGTTCTCCGCTTCGCTCTCTTCGAGGGACCTCGCGCGGGCGTGACGTGGTCCTCGATCCTGAGGAGGAGCACCATGGGCGCTTTGATCTTCGTTCTGATCGTCCTCGCCGCTTTCGCCCTGATGGGGCTGGCGATGGCGCTCAAGATCGTCAGGCAGTACGAGAAGGGCGTGCTGTTCCGGTTCGGTCGGCTGACGGGAACCCGGGAGCCGGGCCTGCGGCTGATCGTGCCGTTCGTGGACGTCCTGCACCGGGTGTCGCTGCGGATCGTCACCATGCCCATCCAGTCCCAGGGCATCATCACCCGGGACAACGTCAGCGTCGACGTCTCCGCGGTCGCCTACTTCCGGATCGTGGACGCGACGAAGTCGGTCATCGCCATTGAGAACGTGGGCGCGGCCATCAACCAGATCGCCCAGACCACCCTGCGCAAGGTCGTCGGCCAGCACACCCTCGACGAGACCCTCTCGGAAACCGACCGGATCAACATCGACATCCGCGAGATCCTCGACATCACCACCGCCGACTGGGGCGTCGAGGTGACGCTCGTCGAACTGAAGGACATCCAGCTCCCGGACAGCATGAAGCGGGCGATGGCCCGCCAGGCCGAGGCGGAGCGGGAGAAGAGGGCGAAGATCATCAACGCCGAGGGCGAGTCCATGGCCGCCGCGGCCCTGGGCGATGCGTCGGACACGATGATGGCCCACCCCCTCGCCCTGCAACTGCGCAACCTGCAGAGCCTCGTCGAGATCGGCGTGGACAAGAACACCACCGTCGTCTTCCCCGCCCCCCTGATGAGCACGATCGGCGAACTCGGCGCCTTCCTCGCCCGGGAAACGACGGCAGCGGGAGCCACGGCCCCCGCCAGTCCCGCGGCCCTGCCCTCAGCGGTCGCCGGCATCACCGCGGGTTCCGTGAACGGGAAGCCCGAAATGGTGTGAGAGCCGCATGCCAGCCAGCCGCTCGGCTCCCGGCACGTGCGGTGACCGGTCCCACCGTGGCAGCTGTACGTCGTCCAGGGCGTCGATCTCGGGGCCGCTGAGGGCGACCAGTCTTCGCACGGTGAAGACGACGGAGAGACGACGGATAAGGGGTCGAGAGGGCCGCTGCGAGGGCCGTGCGGGGCCCGACGGCCGTCCGGGTCGGGAAAGGGTACCGAACGGCCCTTTCCGGCCGGCCGCCCGCGGCGCAAGGTGGGGGCGGACCCGAAAGGAGAACGCCATGAGCACAGGTTCCTTCCAACGGCTCACCTCCTCCCCCGACCGCTTCACCCGCGCACTGTCCCCGGCGCACCGCGACAGCCTGCTGGCCCTGGCCCACGAGGTGAACTTCCCCGCCGGAGCACGCCTGTTCAACCAGGGCGGGCACACCGACCGGTTCTGGGTGGTCCGGTCGGGCCGGGTCGGCATGGACGTCCACGTGCCCGGCAGGCAGGCCGCGGTGGTCGAGACGGTCGGCCCCGGCGAGCTCGTCGGCTGGTCCTGGCTGTTCCGTCCCTACACCTGGCACTTCGGTGCCGAGGCCATGACACCGGTGCGTACCGACGAGTTCGACGCCGCCGCCGTGCGGGCGCTGATGGACGCGGATCCCGCGCTCACCTCCGCGATGTGGCAGTGGGTGGGGCAGGTCCTCGCGCACCGGCTCGTCTCCGCCCAGGTCCGGCTGCTCGACCTGTACGCGCCCTACGGCAGCGGAAGCGGCATCTGAGACAATTGTCCCCGAGCAGCCCGACCCGACGTATTCCGACGTGTCCCGACCCGAGGGTGTGGCGTGGATGTCCGATGCACCAGCTGCCGCCCCGATGCCCATCAGGGTGTTCCTCCTCGATGATCACGAGGTGGTCCGCCGCGGTCTGCACGACCTGCTGGACTCCGAGCCCGACATCGAGGTGGTGGGCGAGGCGGCCACGGCCGCCCAGGCCCTGGCACGGGGCCCGGCGCTCAGGCCGGACGTGGCCGTGCTCGACGTACGGCTGCCCGACAGCGACGGCATCACCGTCTGCCGGGAACTGCGCTCGCGCATGCCGGACCTCGCCTGCCTGATGCTGACGTCCTTCGACGACGAGGACGCCCTGCTCGACGCGATCATGGCTGGGGCCGCCGGGTACGTCCTGAAGCAGATCAAAGGCTCCGACCTGATCGCCGCCATCCGGACGGTGGCGACGGGACAGTCGATGCTCGACCCGGCGACGACCGCGCGGCTGATGAGTTCGCTGCGGGACCCGACCGCCGGGAAGCCGCCCGGGGACCAGCGGCTGACGGTGCTCTCCGAGCGTGAGCGCGCCGTTCTGGAGCTCATCGGCGAGGGGCTCACCAACCGGCAGATCGGCAAACGGCTCTTCCTCTCCGAGAAGACGGTCAAGAACCACATCTCACGGCTGCTCGCCAAGCTGGGCGTCGAGCGCCGCGTCCAGGCCGCCGTCATCGCCGCCGAAGTGCGCGAGCACGACGAAACCGGCCGCTGAGGCCCGCACTCACGGAATGGGTTCGATCGGGATCCGCCACTCCAGCCGGGTTCCGCCGCCATCCGGACGCCGCGAGAGGGACAGTCCTCCCCCGCGGACCTCGGCGCGCTCCGCCAGGTTGCCCAGACCACTGCGGCGGCCACCCTCCGCGAAGCCCACGCCGTCGTCACTCACCGTCACGATCAGCACGCCGTCCGCCAGGACGATCCCGACCTCCGCCCGCACCGCCCGCGCGTGCCGGGCCACGTTGGTCAGGGCCTCCCCCAGCACGGCCACCACGTCGTCGGCCACCGGGACCGGCACATCCGTGTCGATCAGTCCCTCCATCCGCAGGGCGGGCGCGAAGCCCAGTACCGCCGCCGCCGCGCCCACGGCGCTCACCGCGCGGACCCGGAGCCTCGGGGCACTCCCCGCCGTCTCGTGGTCACGGAGTCCGAAGATGGTCGTACGGATGATCTTGATCGTCTCGTCCAGGTCGTCGATCGACCGGCTCAGCCGCTCGGACGCCTCGGGGTGCTCCACGAAGCGCTGGGCGCTCTGCAGGGTCATCCCCGTCGCGAAGAGCCGCTGGATCGCGAGATCGTGCAGGTCACGGGCGATCCGGTCCCGGTCCTCGAGCAGACTCACCTGCTCGCCGTCCCGCCGCCGGTCGGCCAGCTCCAGCGCCAGGGCCGCTTGACCGGCGAAGCCGGGCAGGGGCGCGACCTCGGCCGCGACGAACGGCGGCCGCCCGGTGCGCCGCGCCAGCATCAGCACGCCCCGCAGCTTCGCCTTCGTGCCCACGGTGACCGCCACGGCCGGCCCGAAGCCGGTCCAGGTGTCCGGCTGCGCCGCGACCCGGGCATCGGTGGCGACATCGGCCGAGGTGATGAGCCCGTTCTGCGCCTGGACCAGCGCGGCCAGGATCCCCTCGCTGCCGGGCAGCACGATCCCGCGGTGTGCTTCGGCACCGATGCCCAGGGCCAGCGAGCCGCGCAGCTCGCCTCTGGGCCCCACCTGGTAGAAGACGCACATCTCGGCGGAGATGATGTCCCGGGCCCGCTCCAGCATCCCCTCCAGCACCTCGATCTCGGAGGAGCCCGACAGCAGCGCGCTCGTGAACTCCGAGCTCGCCGCCGACCAGCGCTCCCGCAGCCGCACCTCCTCGTAGAGACGGGCGTTGTCCACGGCGACCCCGGCGGCCACCGCGAGGGTGGACAGGACCCCTTCGTCCTCGGCGTCGAAGGGCCTCCCGCCCCGCTTCTCCGTCAGGTAGAGGTTGCCGAACACCTCGTCCCGGACCCGGATCGGTACGCCGAGGAAGGAGTGCATCGGCGGATGGTGCTCGGGAAAACCGGCGGAGGCCGGGTGCTGCGAGAGGTCTCCCAGACGCAGCGGCCGCGGATGCCGGATCAGCTCGCCCAGCAGCCCGTGCCCGGTGGGCAGGGCCCCGATCCGCGCCCGCAGCCGGTCGCTGAAGCCCACCGGGAGGAACTCGGCGAGCCGCTCGTCCTCCCCCACCACGCCCAGCGCGCCGTACTCCGCGTCCACGAGGACCACCGCGGCCTCCACGATCCCCCGCAGCACTTGGGCCAGGTCCAGCTCCTGCCCCAGCGACATGACCGCCTCCAGCAGGCCCGTCAGCCGGTCCCGGGTGTCCCGCGCGTCCGTGATCTGCGCCTCGAGCGCGTCCAGCCTCGGTTGCGGAATCCGGTTCGCCGCCGCATCGCGGTCGTCCCCGACCATGGACACCTCCAGCGGCGTCAAGGGGCGCTGCGCACTCGCCCGGCCTTCAGCGTAGTCCCCCGCCCGTCGGCCGGTCACGGTCCCAGCCATGGGCCACGGGCCCGAGGGGCCGGACCGGAGCGACTCCGGTCCGGCTGATGCCCCGATGCACGGGTGTGGTGTCCGTTCACCCGCCAGGGACGGTGATGACGGGGCAGTGCGCACGGTGCAGCAGCCCGTGGGCGACCGATCCGATCCGGATGCCCGTGTAGCCGCCCCTCCCCCGTCGGCCCACGACCAGGGCCAGGGCGTGCTCCGCCGCCTCGGCGAGGCGCTCCACCGGGTGTCCGGTCAGCACCTCGTGGGTGAACTTCACGTCGGAGTACTCATGGGCCCAGCCCGCCGCCGTCTCGGCCAGCATGCGGCGCCGGGCCCCCACGGCCGCCGTCTCGTTCCGGAAGGAGAAGACCGGTGGCTGCCACACCGAGATCGCGTGCAGCTCGCAGCCCCGGAGCGCGGCCTCCTGGAAGGCCAGGCCCATGGCCGTCTTCGACGGCTCGCTGCCGTCGACGCCGACGACGAGATGGGCCGGGCCTTCGGCAGTCCCCTCGGAGCCTGCTACCACGACGACCGGGCAGTGTGCCTGCGCCGCGACGGGCAACACGACGGAGCAGCCGCTGAAGATCTCCCCGGGCCGGGTCAGGTGCCGGGAGCCGAGGACGACCATGCGGGTGTGCCGGGACGTCGCGCAGAGCACCGGTGCCGGGTAACCGTCGCGCAGGATGGTCGCCAGCTCTGTCCCGGGGTGGCGTTCTCGTGCCCAGACCGCGGCTTCCTCGAGGGCTTCCGAGCTGGCCTGGCGTACGGCGTTGTGCAGCGCGGTGTCGTCGACGACCTGCTCGGTGTCGTGCGGCGAGGGCACGGCCAGGACGAGACGGAGGCGGACCCGGCGACGGTGTGCCTCGTCGGCTGCCCAGGCCAGGGGCAGGAGCCACCCCCCGACCGGATCGATACCCACCGCGATGTCCCGTCCTTCGGCGATGTCCGTCATGACGCGTCGCTCCCCTGCTCCTCGTCGTGCCGCGCGATGCGCTCCGCGGGGCAGTGCGCGTGGTGTGCCCCAAGGTGGGCCCGAAGTACCCGGGTGATCGCCGTCCCCCCGACGGCGCCTCCGGCGTACTGGAGCATGTTCCACGCGGTCAGCAGCCGCAGTGCCTCGAAGCCACCCGTCCCGCGGTGACCGACCACGGCGGTGCCGTACTGCGCCGCCACGCGGTGCAGCCCGTAGACGGGGTCCCGACGGCTGTGCTCCGTGGTGACGTGAAGCGTCGGGAACCGCTCGCAGACCGCAGCGGCCGTGCTGTCGCGTCGGGCTGCCTCGGCCGCGGCCCAGAACGCCGAGGCCGGCGCGGTGCTCGATCCGTCGACGCCCACGACGACGGAGCCGAGGTCCGGGCGGTGGGCGGGACCGGTCAGTCCCGGCACGGGCCCGTTCGGCCCTCGCCGCCTGGGCCCGTACCGGCGGATGGTGACGGGTGAGGGTTCGCCGCGAGGCGGGTCCGCGAGCCGACGCCGAACAGGAGGGCCCCGCATGAAGCACGCCAAGGTCGGCTTCCTGATGACCGACGACGTCGTCTCGGTCCTGGAGGCGACTCCGTTCGCCGCCGTGGCCTCGCTGCTCGTCGCACACGACTTCAGCGGAGTGCCGGTCGTGGACGCGGACGAGCGCGTCCTCGGGATCGTCTCGCGGACCGACCTGCTCGCCCACGGCCGCCCCACCGCCCAGCACCTGATGTCCGCACCCGCCATCACGGTCCACGGCGAACAGACGGTCACCGAGGCCGCACGCCTCATGGCCCGGTACGGCGTGGCGCGGCTGCCCGTCGTGGACGACGAGGACCGTCTGGTCGGCATCGTCACGCGCCGGGACCTGCTGCGCGTCTTCCTGCGCCCGGACCACGAGATACGCCGGGTGCTGGTCGAGGACGTGCTGGCGGACACGATGGGCATCAGTGCCGGTGCCGTGAGCGTGCGCGTCGTGGACGGGGTCGTCACCTTGGACGGGCGACTGCCCCAGAGCAGTCAGATTCCCGTCGCGCTCCTGCTCGCCGGCCAGTTGGACGGTGTGGTCGCGGTCATCGACCGGCTCACGGCCCGCTTCAACGACACCCGCGCCAATCCGCTGGAAGGCAGCGCCGAAGACCTTCCCCGCTGATCCAGAAGGCCTTCCCCGCTGACCCACTGGCGCACGGGGAGTCACGCCCTCTGGACGCGCGACGGGTTCGATACGGCCAGGTCGTCATGGCGGGGCCCGCCCAGCACGATCTTCAGCGCACCCGTCTCACCGGCGTGCGAGAACACCTCGTACGCCTCTTCCATCTGTCCCAGCTCGAACCGATGGGTGATCAGCGACGAGGTCGGCAGCCGTCCGGCCGCGAGCATGCGCAGCAACATCGGTGTGGAGCGGGTGTCCACGAGTCCGGTGGTGATGGTGATGTCCTTGATCCACAGGTCTTCGAGGTGCAGGGTCGCGGGTCTGCCGTGGACGCCGATGTTCGCGACCCGGCCGCCCGGGCGGACCATCCGGGTGCACATCTCGAAGGTCCCGGGCGTGCCGACGGCCTCCATGACGACGTCGGCGCCGAGGCCGTCGGTCAGGTCGTCCACGAGCCGCTCCGGATCCTCGGCCGCGTTCACGATCGCGTCCGCGCCCAGCTCGCGGGCCTTCTCCAGCCGGGACGACGCCAGGTCGACGGCGATGACACGGGCCGGGGAGTAGAGCCGGGCCGTGGCGATGGCCGCGAGTCCGACGGGTCCGGCGCCGACCACGACGACGGTGTCCCCGGGCCGCACCTCGCCGTTCAGCACTCCCACTTCGTAGGAGGTGGGGAAGATGTCGGCCAGCAGGACGGCTTCGGCGCTGTCGACCGTGCTCGGCAGCGGGTACACGGAGAGGTCGGCGAACGGTACCCGGACGTATTCCGCCTGCGTACCGTCGATGGTGTGTCCGAGCACCCAGCCGCCGCCCCCGCGGCACTGGCCGTAGCGTCTCTCGCGGCAGAACCGGCACCGGCCGCACGAGGAGATGCACGAGACCAGTACCCGGTCGCCGGGTCGCACAGAGCGGACGTCACCGCCGCACTCCACCACCGTGCCCACGGCCTCGTGCCCGAGCACCCGGCCGGGGACCACTTCCGGCAGGTCCCCCTTGACGATGTGCAGGTCCGTACCGCATATGGTCGCGGCGTCGACGCGCACGATCACGTCGGCGGGGTCCTTGATCGCCGGGTCCGGCACGTCCTGCCACGCGGTGCGCTCCGGCCCCTGGAAGACGAGTGCCTTCATGACGCCACCTCTCTTGTTTCTCTTGTTTCTCTTGCGTCGCGTACTCCGGCAAAGGTCAGCTCATGCTGTGCCCGCCGCCCGGTTCCCGGACAGGGCCGGACGGTCCCGCACCGGGGCCCGAGAGGCCCGTCCGCCCCGTGCCGTGGACGTGTGATGGTGGATGGCGGGGTCTCCTTCACCGGGGACGGCCGCGGGTCTCCGGGACAGCCAGGGATCTTTTCGCCTTCTCATTGAGGACCGCACGCCATGACCTCCAGTCCACATCTCGTCAGCGACGTGATGACGAGAATCGTCGTCAGCGTCACGCCCCTCGCCGAGTTCAAGGAGATCGTCGCCGTCCTGAAGCAGTGGCGGGTCGGCGCGGTACCGGTCATCGAAGGCGAGGGCGCGGGCCGGGTCATCGGTGTGGTCTCGGAAGCCGACCTGCTCCCGAAGGAGGAGTTCCGCGATCACGACCCCGGACTCATCGAGCAGATGCGGCGGCTGGGCGACACCTTGAAGGCCGGCTCGACCCTGGCCAAGGATCTGATGACGGCGCCCGCCGTCACCATTCGACCCGACGCCACCCTGGCCCAGGCCGCCCGGCTCATGGCGGAGCAGCGCTACAGGCGACTGCCGGTCGTCGACTCCGCAGGGACCCTCAAGGGCATCCTCAGCCGCGCCGATCTGCTCAAGGTGTTCCTGCGCCCGGACAGGGAACTCGCCGACGAGATACGGCGCGAGGTGGTCGCCCGACTGTTCCCGCTCGCGCAGCACCGGGTGCGGGTCGACGTCCGCCACGGCGTGGTCACCCTCTCCGGCGGCGTCCTCGACGCGTCGCTCATTCCGGTGGCGGCGCGTCTCGCGCGCGCCGTGGAAGGCGTGGTGGACGTCAACTGCGCCCTGACCACGTCAGCCGCGCAGACGGCCGGAGCATGAACCTCCGCCTCAGCAGAAATCGCTGGTCAGAACCCCCGTCGACGGCTGCGCCGCCGCGGGACTGCCCGTGCCCCGGCTCGTCGGCCGCCGCTCGACTGCGGGGCTCCGTACGGCCGCGGTCGTCGGGCGGCACTGCGAGGCGGGCGACGTCCTCGCCTCCGATGTCCCGCTGCCGGGCGACCTCCACCCCGGCGACCTGCTCGCCGTACCTGTGGCCGGCGCCTACCAACTGTCCGTGTCCTGCGGCTACAACCTGGTCGGCCGCCCCGCCGTCGTAGCCGTCCACGAAGGCACGGCGCGGCTCCTCGTCCGGCGCGAGACCCTGGAGGACTACCGGAGCCGGGACATCGGCGTCTGAGGCCACGGCGGAGGACCTTCGCCGGCTGCGCGGCAGGTGCGACGGCCGGGCGGGCCGTCAGCTTCGACGGCCGCCCGGTGCCTGCAGCAGCCGGTCCAGCTCCGTTCCGGCCTCTTCGTATCCGGCATCGGAGATCCGTTGCAGCTCGCGCACGTCACCGGCCGCGGCGGCGCGTCGTGTGAGCAGCAGTCCGGCGTGTCGGGATCCGTCGTCCAACAGGTCGCTCAGCTCCGCGAGGTCGCCGGCCTCGTCCGCGAGATCGGCCAGCCGGTCCAGTGCGGTCTCGTTGCCCGCGTCGGCCAGCTCGCGGAGGGTCTCCCGATCAACATTCGCGTTGTCCATGGCGCCATGCTGCAGCCCTGCCCCAGGGGCAAGGTCAAGTGGGACGATGGCCGGGTGATCACCATCGGGCAGTTGGCCGGCTACATCGGAGTGTCGATCAAGACCGTCCGCGTCTACCACGACAAGGGACTGCTCCCCGAGCCCGACCGCGACGCGTCCGGCTACCGGCGTTACGGTGCGAGCGACGCCGTCGCCTTGATCAAGATCCGGACACTGACCGAAGCCGGTGTCCCTCTGGCCCGCATCCGCGACCTGAGGGCGTCGGGCGAGGAGGAACTCCGGCAGGCGCTGGGCGAGATCGACGACGAACTCGACGCCCGTATCCGCCGCCTGCAGGAAACACAGGCCCGTCTGCGCCGGCTCGCCGCGGGACGTCTGGTGCCGCTTCCCGACGAAGTCTCCTCCCATCTGGAAGACCTGGCCCGTTGGGGGTTCACGTCCAGCTGGGTGGACCTGCAACGCGACCTGTGGATCCTCGTGTTCGCCACCCACCCGGACCGCGCGACCACCCTGTTCCACGACCAGGCCGACATCTTGGCCGACCCGAAGCTGCGGCAGCTCTTCCTCGGCTACGACCACGCGTACGACCTCGGCGCCGACGACCCGCGCCTCGACGACCTCGCCCTCCGTATCGCCGAGGCGAACCGGGAGCGCTACGGGTCCGGCGAACTGCCCGGCCTGGGTGCGGACTCCGAGATCCCCGCCCTCATCCAGGGCACGGTCAACGCTTCATCCCCGGCATGGGAGCGACTCGACTCGCTCATTCGCGCCCACCTGAACGCATGACGTGAGCACCCTGGAGCGACCCGCGCGACGCGCGTCCCGACATGGCGGGCTGCGCCCCGGGCACCCGTGAACGCGGCTCGCCGATTGCTGACGCCCTCCACTACTCGGTGATACCGTATAGTCGTACTCGGTACTACGCAGTACTGGTGACGCCAAGGAGGAAGACGTGAGATGGACGACCTGACGGAGATGCTGAAGGGCACGCTCGAAGGGTGCGTGCTCGAGATCATCGACCGCGAGGAGACCTACGGATACGCCATCACCCGTCAGCTGAACGAGCTGGGCTTCACCGACGTCATCGAGGGGACGGTGTACACCATCTTGCTGCGGCTGGAGAGGAACGGGCTCGTCCAGGTGACGAAGCGACCGTCCGGGGTCGGCCCTCCGCGCAAGTTCTACGCGCTCAACGACGCGGGCCGCGAGGAGCTCGCGAAGTTCTGGGCGAAATGGCAGTACGTCTCATCACGCATCGACAAGCTCAAGGAGGGCGGGCGATGAACTTCTGGGAGAGCATCACCGGCAGCGATCTCACCAGGGAATGGAAGGCGTTCGAAGCCCGGGCCGCCGCCCTGTCGGGTGACTACCGGGCCGCGTGGGAAGAGATCAAGGTCGGCCTCGTCCCCCACGGGGACTTCACCGGCCGCAACCTGATGCCGATCCTCGACGCCGCGCTGGGACTGCTCGAAGAGACAGCGGCGGACGGGCAGCGCGTCCACGAGGTGCTCGGCGACGACATCCAGGGCTTCTGCGCGGCACTGGCCGGCGGCGAAGGGGCCCGAACCTATCGCGACCGCTGGCGCGAGCAGTTGAACAGGAACGTCGCCAGGAAACTGAGCAGGCTGGGAGGCTGACATGGGCATCCAGGACATCATCGAGGGCAAGAAGCAGTGGCGGGCGCACACGGCCCGGGTCAAGGCCCTTCCACCGGACTACCAGATCGTCTACAAGGAGATGCAGAAGTACCTGTTCAAGGTCGGCCCGATCGACCTGTCCGATGGGCCCCTGCTCCCCGGGATCGTCGACTTCTTCGAGGAGGGCGTCGCAGCGGGCAAGGGCGTCTTGCAACTCATCGGCAGTGACGTCGCGGCGTTCTGTGACGACCTGATCAAGGACTCTCCCACGCATGCGGACGCCTACCAGGAATCCCTCGACAAGGAACCCGGCACGGCCGGGAAGTAGCCTCCACCGCCTGCGCCCCCGCCTTCGAAAGGGAAGTCGCCATGCCTTTATTTGTCATGCCCACATCCACATGGGCGGACGGTCGCCCGTTGCCACCCGCCGTCTCCGCCGTCGGACTACGCAAGTCCTACGGCGAGAAGCTCGTCCTCGACGGCATCGATCTGCACATCCCGGCCGGGTCCGTGTTCGCGCTGCTCGGCCCGAACGGCGCCGGCAAGACCACCGCCGTGAAGATCCTGTCCACGCTCATCACCGCCGACGCCGGTGACCTGCGCGTCGGCGGTCACGACCTGGCCGCCGACCCACAGGCGGTCCGTGCCGCGATCGGTGTCACCGGGCAGTTCTCCGCCGTCGACGGACTGATCACCGGCGAGGAGAACATGCTCCTCATGGCGGGCCTGCACCATCTGCCCAAGAACGAGGGGCGGCGGGTCGGCCGCGAACTCCTTGAGCGCTTCGACCTGGTGGAGGCCGCGAAGAAACCCGCCTCCACCTACTCCGGCGGCATGAAGCGCCGCCTCGACCTCGCGATGACGCTGGTCGGCAGCCCGCGGATCATCTTCCTCGATGAACCGACGACAGGGCTCGACCCGCGCTCCCGCCACAACATGTGGGGCATCATCCGCGGCCTCGTCTCCGACGGCGTGACCGTCTTCCTCACTACCCAGTATCTGGAGGAGGCCGACGAACTGGCGGACCGCATTGCCGTGTTGAACGACGGAAAGATCGTCGCCGAGGGCACCGCCGAGGAGCTCAAGCGGCTCGTCCCGGGCGGGCACGTCCGGCTCCGCTTCACCGACCCGGTCGCGTTCCAGTCCGCCGCTGACGCCCTGCGCGAGGTCACCCGGGACGACGAGGCACTGTCGCTGTCCATTCCCAGCGACGGCAGTCAGCGCGAACTGCGCTCCATTCTCGACCGGCTTGACTCCGCCGGCATCGAGGCGGACGAACTGACCGTTCACACCCCGGACCTCGACGACGTGTTCTTCGCCCTGACCAGCCCGGCCAACGTCCCCAACCAGCCCAAGGAGACGGCCCGATGAGCGCACTCTCTCTCGCTGTACGCGACTCCCACACGATGTTGCGCCGCAACCTGCTGCACGCGTGGCGCTATCCGTCGGGGACCCTGAACCTGCTGCTCACGCCGATCATGATGCTGCTGCTCTTCGTCTACGTCTTCGGCGACGTGATGAGCGCGGGCATCGGTGGCGGCGGCGCCGACCGCTCCGACTACATCGCCTACATCGTCCCGGGCTTGCTGCTGATGACCGTCGGCAGCACCGTGATCGGGGCCGCGGTGTACGTCTCCACGGATATGACCGAGGGCCTCATCGCCCGCTTCCGCACTATGGCGGTCTACCGCCCTTCGGTACTCATCGGGCACGTCGTCGGCAGCGTGCTGCAATCCGTCATGAGCGTGGTCCTCGTCGGCGCCGTCGGCGTGGCCATCGGCTTCCGCTCCACGGACGCGACCGTCCTGGAGTGGCTGGCAGCATTCGGGCTCATCGTGCTCTTCGCCCTGGCGCTGACATGGATCGCGGTCGGCATGGGTCTGGCCAGCCCGAACCCCGAGGCGGCCAGCAACATGGCCATGCCGCTGATCCTCCTCCCCCTCATCTCCAGTGCGTTCATCCCGGCCGACACCATGCCCGGCTGGTTCCAGCCGATCGCCGAGTACCAGCCCTTCACCCCCGCCATCGAAACCCTGCGCGGCCTCCTCCTCGGCACCGAGATCGGCGATAACGGCTGGATCGCGATCGCCTGGTGCGTCGGCCTGACCGCGCTCGGCTACCGCTGGTCGACGGCACAGTTCAACCGCGACCCGAAGTAGCCGGGACGACCGCGCCGGCCGGCGCGGCCCGTCTCCTCGTACGGCGCGGACGCCGGAGTACTACCGCAAACGAGGCATCGGCAGCTAGGGCGACCTAGTGCCGTGGCCGGAAAGGTTTGCCGGGTCGCGGTGTCCGGTGCCCTGGGGCCTCCCCAGGCCCGCAGGGCCGAGGGGACGCATCGCAAGGCGGAGGACCGCGACTCGTACTGGACGTACCGTCGTGGTCCGACAACGCGGCGAGGTGCCGTGCCGGGCGCCGTGGCACGGTGAACCTTTCCGGTCACGGCACTAGGGGCGGTAGACGAGCTCGATCATCATCGCGGCGATCACCGCCCAGACGCCGAGGCCGAGCAGCCAGAGCGCCTCGAGGAGGGCGCCGGTGGCGATGACGATCAGGCCGGCCGCGCCGAGGGTGAGGATCGCCCGGCGGATGCCGCGATCGGGGAGCCAGTCGATGGTCACGTCATGAGAATCGGGGGGGGGGGGGGGGGGGGGGGGGGGGGGGGGGGGGGGGGTGGTGGGGTGGGGGGGGGGGGAGGGGAGGGAGAGGTGGGGGAGGGGAGGGTAG
>NZ_JBVHUE010000012.1:162375-198848 GCF_055565515.1 Streptomyces sp. NPDC028419
GGCCCACAACCCCCCCCACCCCCCCCCCCCCCCCCCCCCCCCCCCCCCCCCCCCCCCCCCCCCCCCCCCCCCCCCCCCCCCCCCCCCCCCCCCCCCCCCCCGATTCCTGTCGACGTCTTGACGCCGGATCCAGGGTCAGCCGGCGTGGACGTGCGGCCGGCGGGTGCGGTCGGGTTCGGCCTCGCGGATGACCTCGCGGGTGACTGGCGCGACCTCGCCCTGGCCGAACAGGAAGAAGCGGAAGAAGTTGGCGAACGGGTTGCCCTCGGTCCACTCGAAGTAGATGTGGGGGCGTTGGCCGGTCTCGTCGCGGACGTGCAGGAGGAGCGCGGCGAGCGCGTTGGGGATGCTGGAGCTCTCCAGGGTCAGGACGCGGTAGCGGTCGTGGAGCACCTCGCCGCGCACCCGCATGCTGGATTCGAACTCGGACGCGTCCAGGACGGTGACCTCGACGAACATGACGTCGTCCTCGGCCGGGATGTCGTTGTCCGCGCGGATCTGCTGCTTCTTCTGCCGGTACTCGTCGAGGTCCCGGCTGTCCGGCTCGTTGGCGATGAAGCGGATCGTCCGATTGGCGGTGTCGCGGATGAACCGCTGGGCCATGTCGTCGAATTCCATGTGGGTGACGCGCAGCTCGAAGACGCGGGCGAGCCGCGAGAGGAGGGAGAGCGCCATGATGCCGGCGATGAAGCAGGCGCCGATCTTCACGCCGTCGGGGCGTTCGGCGACGTTGACGGCAGTGGTGTAGACGAAGACCGCGGAGATCACGCCGAAGCCGATCGTCCAGCCGCGCTGACCGGCCTTCCGGGCCGCGATGGTTACGGCGACGGCCGCCGAGGTGATCAGGACGAGGACACCGGTGGCGTACGCGCCGCCCTGGGCGTCCACGTCGGCGTCGAAGATCCAGGTCACCAGGAACGCGATGAGGGTGAAGACGATGACCATCGGGCGCAGGGCGCGGGCCCAGGAGGGGGCCATGCCGTAGCGGGGCAGGTAGCGCGGCATCAGGTTGAGCAGGCCGGCCATCGCCGAAGAGCCCGCGAACCACAGGATCAAGATCGTGGAGATGTCGTAGACGGTCCCGAAGGCGGAGCCGATGTACTCGTGCGCGAGGTAGGCCAGGGCACGGCCGTTGGCCTCGCCGCCCGGCTGGAACTGGGCGGGCGGGATCAGCAGCGTGGTGATGAAACTGCTGGTGATGAGGAAGACGCTCATGATGAGGGCCGCGGTCGTCAGCAGCTTCTTGGCGCCGCGGATCCGGCCCGCTGGCTTCTCCTCGGTGTCGCCGGAGTCGCCCTCGACGTGCGGCATGACCGCCACACCGGTCTCGAACCCGGAGAGGCCGAGCGCGAGCTTCGGGAACACGACGAGGGCGATGGCGATCATCATGAACGGATTGCCGTGTTCGGCGGTCAGAGCCTCCGTCCAGTCGGTGATGACGTGCGGTTCGCTGATCACCTTCCAAAGGCCGACGGCCACGACGACGACGTTCAGCGCGAGGTAGGAAGCCACCAGGACCACGGCCACGCCGATGGCCTCGCTGAACCCCTTGAGGAACACCGCGCCGAGGAGCGCGATCATGATCAGGGTGATGAGCACCTGGTGGCCGTTGAGGGTGCTGGTGAGGTGCGGGTTCTCCACCAGGTGCGCGGTGGCGTCCGCGGCCGACAGGGTGATGGTGATGAGGAAGTCGGTCGCCGCGAACCCGAGCAGGGTCAGGACGAACAGCTTGCCCTTCCAGAACGTCAGCAACCGCTCCAGCATGGCGATCGAACCCTCGCCGTGCGGGCTCTCCTCGGCCACTCGCCGGTAGACCGGCAGGGCGCCGAAGAGGGTCAGCAGCACGAGCACGATGGTTGCCAGCGGCGACAGCAGACCGGCCGCGAGCGCCGCGATGCCTGGCTGGTAGCCGAGGGTGGAGAAGTAGTCGAGACCCGTCAGGCACATCACCCGCCACCACGGCCGACCGTGGGGCTGGGCCGCTGCCTCCTTGGCTGCGGGCGAACTGTTCTCGGCGGTCAGGCCTTCCAGCAGCCACGCGCGCAGGCGCGAGGAGCGGGTAGGGGTGGCCATCGTGGGGTGCTCCTGTCGTACGGCAAAGAATCAGCCATCGACATCGACGGCGGAGCAAGCGTACGCAGACTGATCTCTTATGCCCGTGGCTGAGCCGATCCTGACGCGTCCTTAACGCGCACAGAGCCACCTGTGGCGTAGCGAGCGAGCGACCACAGTGGTCACGAACGAGGAGCGGGGGCGGCCCGGAGGGAGGCCGCCCCCTGATGAGCTGTTGCCGGACGTCAGCCGAGGCCGGGGACTGTGGACACCAGCAGGTCGATGAGCTTGATGCCGACGAAGGGCAGGATCAGGCCGCCGAGGCCGTAGACGCCGAGGTTGCGGCGCAGCAGGTCGTGTGCGGAGGCGGGCCGGTAGCGGACGCCGCGCAGGGCGAGTGGGATGAGGGCGACGATGATCAGGGCGTTGAAGATGATCGCCGAGGTGATCGCCGAGGTGGGGCTGCTCAGGCCCATGATGTTGAGCGCGCCGAGGCCCGGGTAGGCCGAGGCGAACATGGCGGGGATGATCGCGAAGTACTTGGCGACGTCGTTGGTGATGGAGAAGGTGGTGAGCGCGCCTCGGGTGATGAGGAGCTGTTTGCCGATCTCGACGATGTCGATGAGCTTGGTGGGGTTGGAGTCCAGGTCCACCATGTTCCCGGCCTCCTTGGCGGCCGAGGTGCCCGTGTTCATGGCCACGCCGACGTCGGCCTGCGCGAGGGCCGGGGCGTCGTTGGTGCCGTCGCCGGTCATCGCGACGAGCTTGCCGCCGGCCTGCTCCCGCTTGATGAAGGCCATCTTGTCCTCGGGCGTCGCCTCGGCGAGGTATTCGTCGACGCCGGCCTCCGCGGCGATGGCGCGGGCCGTCAGCTCGTTGTCGCCGGTCACCATGACCGTACGGATCCCCATGCTCCGCAGCTCCGCGAACCGCTCCCGGATGCCCTCCTTGACCACGTCCTTGAGGTGGATGATGCCGAGGACCCGCGGACCGTCCCAGTCGTGGACCGCCACCAGCAGAGGGGTCCCGCCGGACTGCGAGACCTGAGCGGACCAGGCAGCGGCCTCTGCCTGTACGGTCCCGCCGCGCATCGCCACCCAGTCCATGACCTCTACCACCGCGCCCTTGCGGATGGCGCAGCCCGCGCCGTTGTCCCAGCTCAGGTTGATCCCGCTCATCCGGGTGCGGGCGCTGAACTCGGTGAAACGGGGGTTGCTGAGGCCCTCGGCAGCGGCCGGCTGGATCCCGTGGTGCTGAGCCAGGGCCACGACGGAGCGGCCTTCGGGGGTCTCGTCGGCGAGGGACGACAGCTGGGCGGCGTCCGCGAGCTTGATGTGCTCGACTCCGGGGAGCGGGATGAAGGCGGCGGCCTCGCGGTTGCCGTGGGTGATGGTGCCGGTCTTGTCGAGGAGGAGGGTGTTCACGTCGCCCGCCGCCTCGACGGCGCGGCCGCTCATCGCGATGACGTTGCGCTGCACGAGGCGGTCCATGCCCGCGATGCCGATCGCGGAGAGCAGGGCGCCGATCGTGGTGGGGATGAGGGTGACGAGGAGGGCGACCAGCACGGTCGTGGACTGGGCGGCGCCCGCGTACGCGGCCATCGGCTGGATGCTGACCACGATCAGGATGAAGATGACGGTCAGGGCTGACAGCAGGATGTTCAGCGCTATCTCGTTCGGGGTCTTTTGCCGGGTGGCGCCCTCGACCAGCGCGATCATCCGGTCGATGAAGCTGTTCCCGGAGCGCGAGGTGACCCGCACGACGATCGAGTCCGACAGGACGGTCGTACCGCCGGTGACACCGGACCGGTCGCCGCCCGACTCCCGGAGTACGGGGGCCGATTCACCGGTGACGGCCGACTCGTCCACCATCGCCGCACCGTCGACCACGTCCCCGTCGGCCGGAACCAGCTCCCCCGCTTCGACGAGCACGAAGTCGAAGGGCTGGAGTTCGGCCGGGGTCACGACCTCGGTCTCGGCGCTGCGCAGGTTCGTCCCGTACGTCCAGTGCTTGAGCCGGAGCGCGACCGTGTCCGTACGCGCCTTGCGCAGCGACTCGGCTTGGGCGCGGCCGCGGCCCTCGGCGACGGCCTCGGCGAGGTTGGCGAACAGGACCGTCAGCCACAGCCAGACGCTGATCACCCAGGTGAAGACCGACGGGTGGATGAGCGCCGACAGCGTGGTCAGGACCGATCCGACCGCGACGACGAACAGCACCGGCTTCTTCACCAGCTCACGGGGATGGAGCTTGGCAACGGCCTCCCTGGCCGAGGTGGCAAGGAGCTCGGGCTCCAGCACGTTCACCTGGCCGGAGCGTTTCCGGGACGGTCGGTTGACCGGGGTCCGCGGAGGGGTGCCGAGATCCGGGGGAACGTGCTGCGCGGCGGCGGGAGGCATGGAGCGACCTTCTGGTGAGTTCGGCTGGGCACCCCCCTGCCGGCAAAGGCCGGGCAAGGAGCGGGTGCGGGTGAGGGGCGTCGCCGCCGGGGACTGTCTCGCATGGACCCCCTCGGCCGTCATGTGAGTGGTCGAGATCCCCGGCGGCGCAACAGGCAGGAAACTACTGCCCGTTCCAGAGGAAAATCCCATGTGCGCGGGGGAATTGGCACCTTCTTGACGGCGGCGCACGAGACGTGTCAAGCCGCCGTCAACGGCACGTCAAAGCGCGTCGGAGGTGATGCGGAAGCGCAGTCGGCAGATCACCGCGTCGGTGTCGCGGCGAACTGCGTGGGCGACGACGGAGCCGCGCTGGTTCTGGAGCATCCGCTGCCACAGGTGAGCGGGTTCGGTCTCCGGGATGAGGACGGTGACCTGGGCGTCCGGGTGTGCCTGTGCCAGCTCGCGCACGTACGCCGACACCGGCCGACCGAGCGAACGGGTGTCCGAGGAGACTTCGACCAACTCGATCCCCGGCTTCCACAACTCCCAGTCCCGGCGCAGGGCTTCGGCCGCCTGACGGTCCTCCGGAGCGGGGTGGGTGACGGTCACGGCGAGGACCTCGTCGCCGAGCGAGCGGGCTGCGGTGAGTGCCTGGCAGGTCAGTCGGGACAGCCCTGAGACGGGCACGACGACCAGAGAGCGGGAGCGTTGGGGCGGCTGAGGGATGCGGCCGAGCTCCAGGCGTTCGCCGATCTGAGCGTAGGCGCGATGGATCTTCTCGAAGGCGAGGACGATCAGCGGCAGGGCGAGCACGATCAGCCAGGCGCCCTCGGCGAATTTGGTGGCGGTCACGACGATCGCCGAGACTCCGGTGAGCAGTGCGCCGAAGCCGTTGAGGACGGCCTTCGCCTGCCAGCCCTGGGGCCGCTCCCCGTACCAATGCCGGACCATGCCGACCTGGCAGATGGTGAAGCCGACGAAGACCCCGATCGCGAACAGCGGGACGAGGGTGTTGGTGTCGCCGCCGGAGAACACCAGCAAGGCGGCCGACACGAGCGCCAGCCACACCACGCCGTGGCGGTGCACCTGGCGGTCCGCCTTGAGGGCGAACACGTGCGGCAGGTAGTTGTCGCGTGCCAGCAGACTCATCAGGACGGGCAGCCCGCCGAAGGAGGTGTTCGCGGCGAGCGCCAGCAGCACCATGGTGGCGAACTGGACGACGTAGAAGGCGGCGTTGTGGCCGAACGAGGCGTCCGCGAGCTGGGCCAGGACGGTGACGCCCTCCACGGGCTGAAGGTGGAAGCGGCCGATCAGGACCGACAGCCCGATCAGCATCACACCGAGCAGGGCGCCGAGGGCCACTTCGGTGCGCTGGGCCCGGCGGGCCGCCGGGGCGCGGAAGGACGGGACGGCGTTGGCGACGGCTTCCACGCCGGTCAGGGCGGAGCAGCCGGCCGCGAATGCCTTCAGCAGCAACAGGGCGCCGACGGTGGTGGCGCCTTCCCCCAGAGCGGAGGCGTGGCCGGCGGCCGAGGCGGTGCTCACCGGGCCGTCACGGAACAGACCGACCACGACCATGGCAAGGATCGACCCCACGAACACGGCGGTCGGGACGAGGAACGCCTTGGCGGAGTCCACGACCCCGCGCAGGTTCACCGCCGTGACCAGGACCAGCACCCCGAGGCAGATCCACACCCGCTCCCCGTACAGCTCCGGGAAGGCCGAGGTGAGGGCGGCCACGCCGGCGGTGACGGAGACGGCCACGTTCAGTACGTAGTCGAGGATCAGCGAGGCCGCGGCGACCAGGCTCGTGCGCCGGCCGAGGTGTTTCTTGGCGACGGCGTACGAGCCGCCGCCGTCCGGGAACGCGGCGATCACCTGTCGGTACGAGGCCACCAGCACGGCCAGGAGCGCCGCGATCGCCAGGGTGACGGGGAGGGTGAACCCGAGGCCGTAGGCACCGGCTGCCGCCAGGACCAGCACGATCGACTCCGGCCCGTAGGCGACGGAGGCCATCGCGTCGAGCGACAGCGCGGCCAGACCTTGGAGGGCGGTCAGCCGGTGCCGGTCCGGTGCCTCGGGAGGCGTCCGTACGCCGGTATCAGGAGGTTCCTCCGTGCCCGGCGCCTGTCCTGCCACGGTCGTCTTTCCCCTGTGTATGACCATCTTCGCTGTTCCTCCGATTGGACAAAGTGAGGACAGCGTCGGGATGGCATGGCCGAGTGACCAGTGCTCTTGGCGGAATCCATACGACCGCCGCCCCACTCTTCACGCACTCCTGACGCCGGCGCCGCGAAGTCGTATGAGGTGCGTCAAGACCTCGCCAGGGTGCGTGGCTCCTTCATCGACCGGGGGCACGCTTGATATGGGCGACACATGTCCCACGGAACCAAGGGAGTACACACTGATGGACGCGGAAAACGTGGTCGGGCTCATCGTCGCCGTCGCTCTGCTTGCCTATCTCGTGACCGCCCTCATCAGGCCCGAGAGGTTCTGAACCGAGCCCGTCATGTCCGGACGGGAGGCATCACATGTCCGGGTACCGACTCCACGACCGTGCCGTCCTGCTCACGGCCCTCGTGATCCCCTTCCTCGTGGCGCTCGCCCTCGTGCCGCTCCGGACCGACCTTTCAGCGACGAACGAGGCTCTGATCATGGTCGTCGCGGTGGTCGTGGTCGCCGCGCTCGGCACCCGGGCGGCCGGGGCGCTGGCCGCACTGTCCGCGGCCGCCTGGTTCGATTTCTTCCTCACCAGGCCCTATCAGCAGTTCGCCATCGCCGACGGTGACGAGATCCAGACGGCTTTCCTCCTGCTCGTCGTCGGACTGATCGTTTCGCAGCTGGCGGTACGCGTACGGCGGCTCGGGAAGGTCGTGGTGACCGACGCCGCGCACCTGTCCAGCCTCCAGGGAACCGCTCGGCTGGTCGAGGACGGCGGTTCGCCCGAGGCGGTGGTCGAGTACGTGCGCCGGGAGCTCGTCGGCCTGCTGGGACTGCGCGGCTGCCGCTTCGAGTACGGCAGGCTCCTCGGGCACCGGCCGCGTCTGGAGCACGACGGCAGCCTGTGGCTGCGCAGCGGCGGCCGGATCACCGAGTACGCCGACTGGCCGGACGGGGAGACCGAACTGCGCGTCGTCGGCGGCGGCCACTACTACGGCCGCTTCCTCCTCGATCCGCTCCCGGACCTCCCCCTGCCCGCCGAAGAGGCCCGCTTGGTGGCCGTCGCCCTGGCCGTGCAGGCCGGCGCCGCCCTGGACACGGCCGGCCTGTCCCACCAGGTCTGACCTGCCGGTTCACGGCTTCACGCGTAAGCGCGGCGTTAAGAGTTCCATTGCGCCCGTATGGACCCCGTCAAGGTGTCTTAACGCCGGGCCGAAGAGACGGTTATCTCGTCATCGGCCATCTGGCCGATTCATTTCCTCCCTCTTCATCCAGGAGCTCACGGTGGCCGATCTGGCCTTCGTCGTCACCACGGTCGCGGTGTTCGCGCTGGTGGCTCTCATCGCCCGGGGGGTGACCAAGCTGTGAACGCCGAAAACATCGTCGGCCTCGTCGTGGCCGTCTCCCTGCTCGGATACCTCGTCCTCGCCCTTGTGTACCCGGAGAGGTTCTAGCCACCGATGAGTCCCGTTCTCGCTGGTGTGCTCCAGCTCCTCGCACTGATCGCCGCGCTCGCGCTGGCGTACCGCCCGCTGGGCGACTACATGGCCCGCGTCTACTCCTCCGAGAAGCACTACAAGCCGGAGAAGTGGATCTACAAGGCCATCGGCGCCAACCCGTCGGCCGAGATGCGCTGGCCCGCCTACCTGCGTGCCGTCCTCGCCTTCTCGGCGGTGAGCGTCCTCTTCCTCTACGCCCTCCAGAGGGCGCAGGGCGTCCTGCCCGGCTCGCTCGGCTTCTCCGCGATCGACCCGGACCAGGCCTTCAACACCGCCGCCTCCTTCGTGGCCAACACGAACTGGCAGTCGTACTCCGGCGAGCAGGCCATGGGCCACGTCGTACAGACCGGCGGCCTCGCGGTGCAGAACTTCGTCTCCGCCGCCGTCGGCATGGCCGTCGCCGTCGCCCTCGTACGGGGCTTCGCGCGCTCCCGCACCGGTGACCTCGGCAACTTCTGGGCCGACATGGTCCGCGGAGTGGTCCGGATCCTGCTGCCCATCTCCGTGATCGGCGCGATCATCCTGGTCGCCTGCGGTGCGATCCAGAACTTCTCCGGGATCCACGAGGTCGGCCAGTTCATGGGCGGCTCGCAGCAGTGGAACGGCGGCGCGGTGGCCTCGCAGGAGGTCATCAAGGAGCTGGGTACGAACGGCGGCGGCTACTTCAACGCCAACTCCGCGCACCCCTTCGAGAACCCCACCCCGTTCTCGAACCTCTTCGAGATCTTCCTGATCCTCCTCATCCCGTTCGCGCTGACCCGCACCTTCGGCCGCATGGTCGGAAACCTGCGCCAGGGCTACGCGATCCTCGCGACGATGGCGACCATCTGGATCGGCTTCACCGCGCTGATGATGTGGACCGAGTTCGCCCACCACGGACCGGCGTTGCAGGCCGCGGGCGGTGCGATGGAGGGCAAGGAGACCCGGTATGGGATCGGCGCCTCCGCGATCTTCTCGGTCGCCACGACCCTGACCTCGACCGGTGCGGTCAACTCCTTCCACTCCTCCTACACCGGGCTCGGCGGCGGCATCCAGCTGCTGGGCATGCAGCTCGGCGAGATCGCGCCCGGCGGTGTCGGGTCCGGCCTCTACGGCATGCTGGTCATGGCGATCATCGCGGTGTTCATCGCCGGCCTGATGGTCGGCCGCACCCCCGAGTACCTGGGCAAGAAGATCGGCACCCGCGAGATCAAGTTCGCGGCCTGCTACATCCTCATCACCCCCGCTCTGGTGCTGGGCTTCACCGCCGCGGCCATGGCGCTGGACACCCCGGCCAACTCGATGACCAACACCGGGGCGCACGGATTCTCCGAGATCCTCTACGCCTACACCTCGGGCGCCAACAACAACGGGTCCGCCTTCGCCGGGCTCAGCGCCGACACCCCGTGGTTCAACACCACCATCGGCCTCGCCATGCTGCTGGGCCGCTTCCTCCCGATGGTGTTCGTCCTCGCACTGGCCGGCTCGCTCGCCGAGCAGAAGCCCGTACCCGAGACCGCGGGCACGCTGCGCACCGACAAGCCGCTCTACACGGGCCTGCTCGTCGGCACGATCCTCATCGTCACCGGTCTGACCTACTTCCCGGCCCTGGCGCTGGGTCCGCTCGCCGAAGGACTCGCATCATGAGCACCGCCACACCCACAAGGGCTCCGCACCAGGACGTGCCCACCGGCCACAAGCCGGGCGGCGGGCGCGTGGGCGGCGGCCTGTTCGACCCCAAGCAGCTGTTGAAGTCCTTCCCCGACGCCGTCCGCAAGCTCGACCCCCGGATCATGATCAAGTCCCCGGTCATGTTCGTCGTCCTGATCGGCTCGGTCGTCACCACCGTCCTCGCGATCAAGGACCCGACGGACTGGTTCGGCTGGGCCATCACGGCCTGGCTGTGGCTGACCACGATCTTCGCCAACCTCGCCGAGGCCGTCGCCGAGGGCCGGGGCAAGGCCCAGGCCGACACCCTGCGCAAGGCCAAGACCGACTCCGTCGCCCGCCGCCTCACCAAGGACGGCAAGAGCGAGGAACAGGTGCCCGGCGCGGAGCTGCGCATCGGTGACCTGGTGGTCTGCGAGGCCGGCGACATCATCCCGGGCGACGGTGACGTCGTCGAAGGCGTCGCCTCCGTCGACGAGTCCGCGATCACGGGCGAATCGGCCCCGGTGATCCGGGAGTCGGGCGGTGACCGCAGTGCGGTCACCGGCGGTACGAAGGTGCTCTCCGACCGGATCATCATCAAGATCACGACGAAGCCGGGCGAGACGTTCATCGACCGCATGATCGCCCTCGTCGAAGGCGCCGCGCGGCAGAAGACGCCCAACGAGATCGCGCTGAACATCCTGCTCGCGTCCCTCACGATCGTCTTCCTGCTCGCGGTCGTCACCCTGCAGCCCTTCGCGATCTACGCGGGCGCCGAGCAGTCCATGATCGTGCTCACCGCACTGCTGGTCTGCCTGATCCCCACCACCATCGGCGCGCTGCTCTCCGCGATCGGCATCGCCGGCATGGACCGCCTGGTCCAGCGCAACGTCCTCGCCATGTCCGGCCGCGCCGTCGAGGCCGCGGGCGATGTCTCCACGCTGCTGCTCGACAAGACGGGCACCATCACCCTGGGCAACCGCCAGGCGTCGGAGTTCGTCCCCGTCAAGGGCACGACGGAGGCCGAGCTGGCCGACGCCGCCCAGCTCTCCTCCCTCGCGGACGAGACCCCCGAGGGCCGTTCCATCGTCGTCCTCGCGAAGGAGAAGTACGGTCTGCGCGAGCGCCACCAGGGCGAGCTCGCCCACGCCGAGTGGATCGCCTTCACCGCCCAGACCCGTATGTCGGGTGTGGACGTGGACGGCAAGCAGACCCGCAAGGGCGCGGCCGGCTCGGTCATCACCTGGGTCAAGGAGCAGGGCGGCGAGGTCTCCGACGACGCCGACCTCCTCGCCAACAAGATCTCGGAAGCGGGCGGCACTCCGCTCCTCGTCGCCGTCAAGGACGACAAGGGGGCCCGTGTCCTGGGCGTCATCCACCTCAAGGACGTCGTCAAGGAGGGCATGCGCGAACGCTTCGACGAGCTGCGCCGCATGGGCATCAAGACGATCATGATCACCGGTGACAACCCGCTGACGGCCAAGGCGATCGCGGAGGAGGCGGGCGTGGACGACTTCCTCGCCGAGGCCACCCCCGAGGACAAGATGGCCCTCATCAAGCGGGAGCAGGCGGGCGGCAAGCTCGTCGCGATGACCGGCGACGGCACGAACGACGCCCCGGCCCTCGCCCAGGCGGACGTCGGCGTGGCCATGAACACCGGAACCTCGGCCGCCAAGGAGGCCGGGAACATGGTGGACCTGGACTCCAACCCCACCAAGCTCATCGAGATCGTCGAGATCGGCAAGCAGCTCCTGATCACGCGCGGGGCGCTCACCACCTTCTCGATCGCCAACGACGTCGCGAAGTACTTCGCGATCATCCCGGCCATGTTCGCCGTGGTCTACCCCGGCCTGGACAAGCTCAACGTCATGGGCCTGGCCTCCCCCGAGTCCGCGATCCTCTCCGCGGTCATCTTCAACGCGCTGATCATCATCGCGCTGGTGCCGCTCGCCCTGAAGGGCGTCCAGTACAAGCCGACCAGCGCCGACAAGATGCTGCGCCGCAATATCGGGCTGTACGGCGTGGGCGGTCTGATCGCCCCGTTCATCGGCATCAAGATCATCGACCTGCTCATCTCCCTCATCCCCGGAATCGGCTGATCTGCCATGAACAATTCCGTATCCAGCACCGTCCGCCTGATCGGTGCGGGCCTGCGCGCCCTGCTCGTCCTGACCGTGATCTGCGGGGTCATCTACCCGCTCGCCGTCACCGGGATCGCCCAGGCCCTCTTCAACGGCAAGGCCAACGGCTCCGAGATCAAGGACAAGAGCGGCCAGGTCGTCGGCTCCTCCCTCATCGGCCAGAACTACAACCTGCCGAAGAAGGACCCCAACGACGCCGAAGAGGCGGCCAGGCCGGACCTGAAGTGGTTCCAGCCGCGTCCCTCCAACGGCCTGGGCAGCAACAGCGTCAACATGCAGTACTCGCTGATCCTGTCCGGCGCCACCAACCGCTCCGCCGACAACGGAGCCGTGGGCGGCCAGTGCACCAAGGCGGCGGAGGAAGGCACGCTCTGCGCCCAGGTCGTCGCCGCCAAGGAAGCCGTCATCGCGGACAACTCCACCGCCGGCCACACGGTCAGGCCGCAGGACGTGCCGGCCGACGCCGTCACCTCCTCCGGATCCGGGCTCGACCCGGACATCTCCCCCGAGTACGCCAAGCTCCAGGTCCACCGGGTCGCCGAACAGAACAGGCTCGACGTCAAGCAGGTCGAGAAGCTCGTCGCCGACCACACCACCGGCCGGACCCTCGGCTTCATGGGCGAACCCCGCGTCAACGTCCTTGAGCTCAACATCGCCCTCAAGGCACTGACCAAGAGCTGATGTTCCGCATCGCACGGTCTGAGCGCCGGCGGGGCGCGGAGCTCCCCCAGCTGCCGCTGGGAGGGCCCCAGCGCCCCGCCGGCCTCGTGCCATGCCCGTTACGAAGGAAGGCTGCACACCGATGACCCGGGTGCTGGTGGTGGAGGACGACCCTCAGCTCGTCCGCGCGCTCAAGATCAATCTCCAGGCGCGCAAGTTCGAGGTCGAGGAGGCTTCGGACGGCGGCTCGGCCCTGCGGCTCGCGGCCGCCCACAAGCCGGACGTCATAGTGCTCGACCTCGGACTCCCCGACATGGACGGCATCGAAGTCATCAAGGGTGTCCGCGTCTGGAGCAAGGTCCCCATCCTGGTCCTCTCCGCCCGTCACACCTCGGAGGACAAGATCCGTGCGTTGGACGCGGGCGCGGACGACTACGTGACGAAACCGTTCAGCATGGACGAGCTCCTGGCCCGGCTGCGGGCAGCCGCCCGGAGACATGAACCCCCGGCGGCTTCGCAGGCCGACGAAGTCTCCGTGGTCACGACCGAAGAGTTCACCGTCGACCTGGTGGCGAAGAAGGTGCAGCGCGGCGGGCGCAGCGTACGGCTCACCCCGACCGAATGGCACCTGCTTGAAATCCTCATCACCCACCCCGGCCGCCTGATCACTCAGAGCCAGCTTCTTCTGGAGGTCTGGGGACCGACCTACGGGGAGAACACCAACTACCTGCGTGTGTACATGGCCCAGCTACGGCGCAAACTGGAAGCGGACCCCTCCCACCCCCGGTACCTGATCACCGAACCGGGCATGGGCTACCGCTTCGAACCCTAGTCACCCGTCCGATCCACAGCAGAGAAAAAGAGTCGGAACATGGGACGCGGCAAGCTCCGCATCTACCTCGGCGCGGCGCCGGGCGTCGGCAAAACGTACGCGATGCTCTCGGAGGCGCACCGCCGGATCGAGCGGGGCACCGACTGCGTCGTCGGCTTCGTCGAGCACCACAACCGTCCGCGCACCGAGGTCATGCTGCACGGCCTCGAACTCATCGAGCGGCGCGAGCTCGAGTACCGGGATGCCACCTTCACCGAGATGGACGTCGACGCGATCCTCGCCCGGCGCCCCGCGGTCGCGCTCGTGGACGAGCTCGCGCACACCAACGTGCCCGGCTCGCGCAACGCCAAGCGCTGGCAGGACGTCGAAGAGTTGCTCCAGGCGGGCATCGACGTCGTCTCCACCGTCAACATCCAGCACCTGGAGTCCCTCGGCGACGTCGTCGAAACCATCACGGGTGTGCGCCAGCGGGAGACCGTCCCCGACGAGGTCGCCCGCCGGGCCGACCAGATCGAGCTCGTCGACATGTCCCCGCAGGCGCTGCGGCGCCGCATGGCGCACGGCAACGTCTACAAGCCCGACAAGGTCGACGCGGCCCTCTCGAACTACTTCCGGCCCGGGAACCTCACCGCGCTGCGCGAACTGGCCCTGCTGTGGGTGGCGGACCGGGTCGACGAGTACCTCCAGGAGTACCGGGGCGAGCACAACATCCGCTCCACCTGGCAGGCCCGCGAACGCATCGTCGTCGGCCTCACCGGCGGACCCGAAGGCCGTACCCTCATCCGGCGCGCCGCCCGCCTCGCGGAGAAGGGAGCGGGCGGCGAGGTCCTCGCCGTCTACATCGCCGCCAGCGACGGGCTCACCTCCGCCTCGCCCAAGGAACTGGCCGTCCAGCGCACCCTGGTCGAGGACCTGGGCGGCACCTTCCACCACGTCATAGGCGACAACGTCCCCGACGCGCTGCTGGAGTTCGCCCGCGGGGTCAACGCCACGCAGATCGTGCTGGGAGTCAGCCGTCGCCGCTCCTGGCAGTCCGTCTTCAGCCCCGGCGTGAGCGCCACCGTCGCCCGCGAGTCCGGACCGGACCTCGATGTGCACATCGTCACCCACGACGAGGCCGCCAAGGGCCGCGGCCTGCCCGTCGCCCGCGGCGCGCGGCTCGGCCGCTCGCGCATCATCTGGGGCTGGCTGACCGGTATCGTCGGCCCCGCCCTGCTGACCGTCCTGCTGAGCCAGGTCGTCCCCGAGCTCGGCCTCGCCAACGACATGCTGCTCTTCCTCACCTTCACGGTGGCGGCGGCGCTGCTCGGCGGCCTGCTCCCGGCCCTGGCGTCGGCGGCGTTCGGATCGCTGCTCCTGAACTACTACTTCACCCCGCCGCTGCACAAGTTCACCATCTCCGACCCCTTGAACATCGTCGCCATCGCGATCTTCGTAGGAGTGGCCGTGTCCGTCGCCTCGGTGGTCGACCTGGCTGCCCGGCGCACCCACCAGGCGGCCCGGCTGCGCGCCGAGTCCGAGATCCTGTCCTTCCTCGCGGGCAGCGTCCTGCGCGGCGAGAACTCCCTCGACGCCCTCCTCGAACGCCTCCGCGAGACCTTCGCGATGCAGTCGGTCGTCCTCCTGGAGCGCACCACCGAGGTCGACCCCTGGACCACGGCCGCCTCCGTCGGCACCAGCCCCGTCAGCCGGCCCGAGGACGCGGACGTAGACCTGCCCATAGGCGACAACATGGCCCTCGCCCTGACCGGCCGGGTCCTCCCTGCCGAGGACCGTCGCGTCTTGGGCGCCTTCGCGGCGCAGGCAGCCGTCGTACTCGACCGCCAGCGCCTCGTCGGCGAGGCCGAGAAGTCCCGCGAACTCGCCGAGGCCAACCGCATCCGCACCGCTCTGCTGGCCGCCGTCAGCCACGATCTGCGGACCCCGCTCGCCGGCATAAAGGCCTCGGTGAGCTCGCTGCGTTCCGACGACGTCGAATGGTCCGAGGAAGACAAGGCCGAACTCCTGGAGGGCATCGAGGACGGCGCCGACCGACTGGCCGCACTGATCGGCAACCTCCTGGACATGTCCCGCCTCAACACCGGCACCGTCGTCCCGCTGATCCGCGAGACCGACCTCGACGAGGTCGTACCGATGGCCCTGGGCGGCGTGCCCGAGGACAGCGTCGAACTCGACATCCCCGAAACCCTCCCCATGATCGCTGTCGACCGCGGCCTGCTGGAGCGAGCCGTCGCCAACATCGTCGAGAACGCCGTCAAGTACAGCCCCGGCGGCCAGCCCGTCAACGTCACGGCCAGCGCCCTGCACGAGCGAGTGGAACTGCGCGTCGTCGACCGCGGCCCCGGCGTCCCGGACGAGGCCAAGGACCGCATCTTCGAACCGTTCCAGCGCCACGGCGACGCCCCGCGCGGCGCCGGAGTCGGCCTCGGCCTCGCGGTCGCCCGCGGCTTCACCGAGGCCATCGGCGGCACCCTCACGGCCGAGGACACTCCCGGCGGCGGCCTCACCATGGTCATCACCCTCCCCATAGCGGGTGGCGCACGGCCGGTGACCGCGGAACTCCCGACCTCTGCGGTCACCTGAATCGGCCCGCGGACGAGACCTGTTGTGACAGCGCGTAGTCCGTGATCTCCACGAGGTCCCGCGCACAGGCGAACTCGGCCTTCTTCATGGGAGCGAGAGCCGCGACGATCGACAGGCGCACGCCCGACGCGAGAAGGGGTGCGAGTCCGTGTCGCGGACGAGGGCCCTGACTGCCACCCACCGGGACGTCCGGCGTCATACGGCGCGCGCCTCACGCCAGGCCGCCGCAGCGGCCGGCAGCGCGCAGGCGACAGCGGCCACGAAGGCGGAGGCGACACTGTCCAGGAAGACGGTGAAACCGAGCAGGAGCGTCAGGACGTAGGCATCCGACCAGGCGCCGATCACCCTGAGATGCCTGCCGCCGTAACCGGCGCGGGACCACGGGCTGCCTCGTCGCGAACGAAGCACGCGAGCCGCCCAGCTCGGTATACACCGGGAGCTGGACGGCTCATGTGTTGTGCGACGTTTGACCAGCACGCGCTCGCATCGGCCCGTACCCCCACAGCCGGACCATGCGCATCTTCGGCGGTGTTCAGGTCGCCGACCTCCAGCCGCGTGCCACCGGACCGTCACCGGCTCCGTCGCTCCGCCAGTCTGGAGCCGGCTGACGTCCGTGACAACACTCCTTTACGCGTTCCTTCCGCACGGTCATCGATCTTTGACGCGGCCCTGATGACCTGCGCGAAGACCGGATTCGCACGGTCACCCGACGGCCATCAGAAGGCCGTCAAAGTCCCGGTCAGGATCTTGCCCTGGCTTCCCCGATGGGCTGGGATGAAGGCATGAACAGCGGTCCGCGCTACGACGATCGGCCCCCGTCACGGCGAAGCCGTGCCGGTGTCACGTCGGTGCAGCCGACAGCGCCCGCTGTCCGCCCGGCCCTCTGACGTCGGCCGCGCGTCCCTCCGCGTACCTGCCACCGGCGTCCTGAAGGACTCCGGCCGGGGCTTCGTACGCGTCCTCCCCTTCACCGCATGACCTGAGCCCTCGCCCCCTGCCCAACGCCGGCGGCGCCGGGCGCGTCAGCCATGCCTGCTTCCAGGAATCCCACATGTCTTCATCCCTGTCCGGACGTACCGTCCTCGTCACCGGCGCCACCGCCGGCATCGGCTACGAGACCGCCCGCCAGCTCGCCCAGCGCGGCGCGGTCGTCCTTCTCCATGGCCGCACCGCCGAAGAGGCCCAGGCCGCGGCCGACCGTCTGGTGACCACCGAGGGCATCGACAGCGCCCTGCTGCGCCCGCTCGCCGCCGACTTCATCCGTCTGGAGGAAGTCGAGAACCTGGCCCACGCCGTCGTACGGGAACACCCGCGCCTCGACGTACTCGTCAACAACGCGGCCATCGCCGCCCCCGAGCGCCACACCCTCACGGTCGACGGCAACGAGATCGCCTTCCAGGTCAACTTCCTCGCGCACTACCTCCTCACCAACCTCCTGGAACCATCCCTCACCAGCGACCCGGGCGGGCGCGTCGTCAACGTCTCCTCCTCGCTCCACCGCACGGCCGCCATCCAGTGGAGCGACCCGAACCGGGAGCGCCGTTACTCGCGGCTCGCCGCCTACGCCCAGTCGCAGCTGGCGCTGACCGTCTTCGCCTCCGACCCGCGCGTCACCGCCGTGTCCGTCCACCCCGGTGTCTGCGAGACCGGCCTGCTCCCCCTCTACGGCAACGAGGGCGAATCCGCCGCCGAGGGCGCCCAGCACGTCGTACGCCTCTGCGACCCCACCACCGAGATCGTCAACGGCGCCTACTACGACCGCGCCGAACGCGTCGCCCCGGCCGCCGCCGCCACCGAGGACCGCACGATCAAGCGCCTCAACAAGCTCGCCGACCTCCTCGTCGGCCACACCGCCTGAAGGGACACCCGTCCATGTCCAAGCGCGCACGCAAGAAGAGGACCCGCCGCAAGAAGGGCTCCAACCACGGCAGCAAACCCTCCTGCTAGCCATCGGCCCAATCCGCGGGGCGGCCCTCCGAACAGGGCCGCCCCGCCTCCGTGTCCCGACAAGGAAGCCTCGTGATCAACCTGCCGTCCCACCGACTCCCGGCCCTGGTCGGCTGGTTCCCCACGGGGTCCCCGGGCTCGGCCGCCCTGACCGGGCACGTCCTGACGGGATCCACCGCACCTGGGGCGGTCCGGACGCCCTCGCCCGCTCCGGCTACGCCTGGGCCGCCTTCCCGAGCGACCGCAACGCGCCGGCCATCGGTCCCTGCGTGGTCAGTGCCCCTCGGCCCTCCCGGACAGCGAGATCGAGGTCGCGGAGACGGTACGGGGCGCGTCGTGCCGGGCCGTTTCGTCCCAAGTGGTGGTCGCTCCCGTCGCCGCGAGCGCGAGCGGGATCAGCAGCCCGGTGGCGAGCAGCACGCACGCCGCGCGAGCGAGGCGCAGCCGGCCGGGCAGGGTCGCCGAGTAGCGGTCGGTGAGCAGGCGGGCCGTTCGTCCGGCCCTGCGTGCACGCCGACATCTGGCTCAACAGTTCGACCCACCAGGCGCGTTGATGGTCTTCGTGCGCGGGGGGACGCAGAATTGACGGGCCTTGACGGCGTGCCCGATCCGTCGGCTCCGCCGCGCTCACACCTCGAAGCGGTACCCCATGCCGGGGGCGGTGATCAGATGGCGCGGGTGTGACGGGTCCGCTTCCAGCTTCCGCCTGAGGTGAGCCATGTACACCCGCAAGTAGTTGGTCTGCGTTCCGTAGGACGAACCCCACACCTCCTGGAGCAGACACCGCTGGCTGACCAGCCGGCCCCGGTTGCGGACCAGGACCTCCAGCAGATGCCATTCCGTCGGCGTGAGCCTGATGCTCTTCCCTCTGCGCCTCGCCTTCTTCGCGAGCAGGTCGACGGTGAACTCCTCGGTCTCGACGACCGCTTCGTTCGCGGCGGCCGACTCCTGTGTCGGTGTGCGGCGGATGACGGCTCCCAGCCGGGCCAGCAGTTCGTCCACGCTGAAGGGCTTGGTGATGTAGTCGTCGGCGCCCGCGTCCAGGGCCTGGATCTTCTCCTCGGAGCCGTGGCGGGCGGAGACCACCAGGACGGGCACCTTCGACCATCCGCGCAGTTGCTTGATCACCTCGATCCCGTCCATGTCGGGCAGTCCGAGGTCCAGAAGGACCACGTCCGGGCGGCAGGCCGCCACGGCCTCCAGGGCCGTACCCCCGTCCTGCGCGCAGTCCACGTCGTAATTCCGCGCCTTCAGATTGATCACCAGCAACCGCGCAAGCTGCGGTTCGTCATCCACCACGAGCACCCGGGGCATTGGCGGGCCGCCTTCCTGTTGCACGTCCTGTGAGTACGGATAAGCGGAGGGAACAGCGGTTTTCGGCCGCCTCGACAGGCGTTGACGACGTCCATACGGCCGCGGGTGCGACTTTGACGGCTTCCTTACGGGCGAGGCTCGCGCGGCAGTGCACGGGACGGCCCGTCCGTGATGCGTCCCGGCTCCAGCCCGACCCCCCGCGGTCCGGACTGGGCGTGGCCTCGGCGGTGATCGTCACGCGCCCTCCAACCTCGCACCACGGACGGTCGTCCGCTTCCCCCTGCCACCCAGTCTGCGATCACCACCGCATGCCAACGCACCGCGTTGACGCCCTTCTCACGGCAAACCCGGACTTCCTGACGCGCTGCTGATGGCGGGCATCGGGGTGTCGTAAACGAGTCGTAAACACCATCGGCATCGGCGACGGGCAGCCGGCCGTTCCGCGCGAGCTACTGCTGGGGAGCGCGGCAGGAGGGCAGCGTCCGTCCAGCCTCGGTGAGGAGGCGCTCGGCAAGTCCGGCTCCACGTGCACGGTCACCGTCGCCTCATCGATGCCCGATGACGTCTCCACCGAGCCGCTCACCTTCGATGAGCGCGTCACCCTCGCGTACGGCCCCGTCCCGGCCTCGGCCGAGGAGAGAGCTGGGGCGACGGCCACCTGGGGAGCAGGACGTCACGTTCGTCCACGAGCGGAGCGGGTTGTGCGGCCCGTGATCGGTAACACCCTTCGTGGCCGGGCCGGTCATGCCGGTATCAGAGCTGTGTCAAGGACTGGGCGACCTCCTTGATCCCTGTCTCACCGAGCAGTTGGATGAACGACGTGAACAGCGGTCCGCTCCATGACGACCGGCCACCGCATACGGTGCGCCCGGCCTCGCGCGCTGCTCACCTGCCGGTGCGCTGACGCACCGATCGCGATCCGCGGCCGCCAACAGTCAACCGCAGGACGGGCGGCCGCTTCCGCCCCGTGCCTGCCCCCGCCCCGGGCAGGCACGGGGCCTCGCACGCACCTCCTGACCAACCTGCTGGTGCCTGCGTCCATCGGCCACCACGCCTGAAGGCGAACCACGGCCCGGAGCTGCGCGGCCTCTTGCCCTGTGCCGCCCGCTGCCCCTGCCCGAGAACCCGTTGCAGCACCACTTGGAGACATTCGTGATCGAGATCTCCCCGCAGCAGCTCCCCGCCCTGAGCCGTTGGTTCCCCACCGGCTCGCCCGGTCCCGGGACTCTCGCCGAGCACGTACTGACCACGGGCGTCGGCCTCTGGTGGGCCGACCGCCCCCACCTGCCTCGCGTCCTCGCCGTCAGCTGCGCGGACCACGTGTTGCTGCGCGGCGATCCGGGCGTGCTCGCCCAGGACGCCCTGGCCCCGTTCGCCGGCCGGCACGTAGAGACGCCCGCCCGGTTCTGGCCGTCGCTCGGCTCCGCATTCGAACGCGTCGTCCCCTGGGAACGGATGCTGTACGTCCACCAGCCTCAGGCACCGGTGTCCCTCCCCCGCACCCCGCGTGGCGTCACAGTGCGGCGGCTGACTCCCCAAGACGTTCCGGCACTGGCCGCGATGGACTCCGACAACGCCTGGATTCATGCCAGTTGGGGCGGACCCGGCGGGCTCGCCGCCTCCGGCCACGGCTGGGCCGCGTTCGCCAAGGGCCGGGTCCTCTCCGTCGCCTGCACCTACTTCCTCGGCAGCGCCTACGAGGACATCGCGGTCGTCACCGTGGCCGATCGCCGCCGCGAGAGCCTCGCGCTGTCCTGCGTCGCCGGCCTGACGGCCGACATCCAGGCACGGGGACACACCGCAAGCTGGTGCTGCTCGCGCGACAACCGGCCCAGCCGACTGCTGGCCTGGACGGCGGGCTTCCGGCTGACCCGCGAATACGTCCACCACGTCACCGGCAGGGCCATGGCACACGAGGTCGGGCACAGGGCGGCGGAGCCGTCCGATCACCGCGCCCGTCCTCGCATCGTGATGACGGGGTGACGCCCGCGCGCCGACTCAGTGGGTGCGCTGCCCGCCCAGGGCGTTGAGCAGGGCGGCGCCCCGTTCGGCATCGTCCACGCTCACCGCGAACGCGTTCCCCCGCCGGGGGTGGATCACCAGGCACTCGCCGGCGCGGAGCATCACCGTCGTGCCCATGCCGCTCAGCCGATAGCCCCAGCCCCCCACCTGGGCGGGGGTGCGGTTTTCGGCACGCGCCGATTCGATGTCCTCGGCCGGCCAGCGCCGTACCGGCCAGCCGAGCGGACCGAAGGCCACGTCCAGGCCCTTCTCGGTGACGCGCGCCTGTACGGAGGCGCACGAGAGAGCCGCGACGGAGACCGTGGCGAACGGTGCGACGAGCGCCCACTCCACCTCGCTCAGGCCGCTCACCGCGACGAGTGCGGCAGCGAGCGCGAGCATCCCGGACAGGGCGCCGATCCACCGGAGCCACGGGTTCGTAGCGCGGGAAAGCCACACGAACCTCTCGCCGGCCGGAACGCCCATGCTCGGACCGCCCGCAACCGCGTGCGGCGCCGCGGCCGGCCCACGGCGGGCAACCGCCCACCCGGCCAGCCCCGCCACGGTCGCCACCCCGAACGTCAGCACAACCCACGGACTCACGGGATCGGCCTGCCGCCAGTCCGTGTGATCCAGGTTCGCCCGGACGATGGATGCCTGCGCGCCGACGAGGAGGACACCGCTGGACAGCAGTGCGGCAACGACCCAGCCCCGCATCGCCGGACTTGAGGTCGCCCCGTCACGCCGCCGCGCGAGCACGACGGTCAGCAGCACCAGGACCAGCCAGATCAACCCGGGAAACAGCGCGGCTGCCCACAGCGGCATCGAGCCGTCCGGTCCGCCGGAACCGGCGCCCCAGTGAGTCGCCAACCGCTCCGGCAGCCGGTCATCGGCGACCCAGGGAAGTGCGACGAGCGCGGCTGAGACCGCCACGGCCCAGATCGCAACACCCCACCCTTCTCCACCCCTTCGCTCCGTGCTGTCTTTCATGCCAGCCCCCTGATCATGTCCATGAGATCGGCCTTGCTGTAGCCCAGATGCGCCGCGTCACCGACCAGTTCGCGCACGCGGTCGAGCAGCACCGAACGCTGGTCCGCCCCCTCGGCCACGGTCACACCGCGACCGCGCCGGAACTCCAGCAGTCCCTCGTCGCGGAGCCCTCGAAGACCGCGGAGGACCGTGTTGACGTTCACGCCCAATGCCTGGGAGAGATCGCGCGCCGATGGCAGGCGGTCACCCGGGGCGCACTCGCCCTCGGCGATGGCACGTCTGATCGCACCCGCGACCTGCTCGTGCAGAGGGCGGTTGTCCGCGACGTTCAGCTTCAACAGCATGGTGCCAATGAAACTATCACCATCATCGTCAGCACGGACGCTCCAGGGGATCCATCGGGCAGGACCCGTGTGGGCCGCAGCTCGACATCATCTCGCCAGGTCCAGGCGCCAGCCGCGCCTCCTCCAGGTCCAGGAAGCGCTGAAGGCGTCGGCTGGGCGACGAGGGTGAGGGTCGCGGCGACCTGTCCGGTCAGGTTCAGCCCGATCGGCCTGAAGACGACGCTCGCCAGCAGGAAGGCCACGGTGCCGTTGACGGCGTGCAGCCGGATCCGCATGCGGGCGTTGGTCAACCGGTGGGCCCGGCCTCCGAGTACGACGCTCGCCACCCCGGCGGAGGCTGCCGCCACGACGATGGCGACCAGGCTTCCCGGCACACCGCCTTCGCCCTATCGATGCAACGGCCGTCAATACACCGTCAAAGTCCCAGTCGACTCGCGTCAGGAGCGCGTCAGGGCCGTTTCCTTCGCGTCATCGCTGATGTTCGCTGGTGAAGTTGAGGACTTGCGGAGGAGTCGGGTACGGGTGAGTACGGAAACTGTCGTGGGCGTCATCGTCGCGGTCAGCCTGGTCGGGTACCTGGTCCTGGCGTTGTTCTTCCCCGAGAAGTTCTGAGCATGACGACCACGCACGAGGCGGGCCCGGTGGCCGACGCGGGACAGCCGGCCGTACGGCCCGGGAGGCTCAAGGTCTTTCTGGGTGCGGCCCCCGGCGTCGGCAAGACGTACCGGATGCTCGACGAGGCACACCGCCGGGCGGCCCGTGGCGCGGATGTGGTGGCCGGGTTCGTGGAGTGCCACCGACGTCGGCACACCGAATCGAAGCTCGACGGCCTGGAGATCCTCCCGCCGGCCGGACAGGAATACCGTGGCGGCCGGTACACGGAGTTGGACCGTGAAGCGCTGCTGGCGAGGCGGCCGCAGGTGGTGCTGATCGACGAACTCGCCCATACCAATGTCCCTGGGGGCGGCCGGCACCCGAAGCGGTGGCAGGACGTCGAGGACCTCCTCGCCGCCGGGATCGATGTCGTCACCACGCTCAACATCCAGCACCTGGAGTCGCTGAGCGACGTCGTCGAGAAGATCACCGGTGTCCCTCAGCGCGAGACGGTGCCCGATGAGTTCGTGCGCCGCGCCCATGAGGTCGAGCTGGTCGACATACCCCCCGAGGGACTTCGGCGCCGGATGGCCCACGGCAACATCTATCCCCCGGAGCGGATCGACGCCTCGCTCGCCAACTACTTCCGCCCCGGCAATCTCATCGCCCTGCGGGAGCTGGCCCTGCTGTGGCTGGCCGGGAGGGTGGACGAGGCCCTCCACAAATACCGTACCGAGCATGGCATCGGGGATGTCTGGGAGACCCGGGAACGCGTCGTGGTCGCCCTCACCGGCGGTCCCGAGGGCGAGACCCTCATCCGTCGCGCGGCACGCATCGCCGGCCGGTCCGCCGGCGGTGAACTGCTCGCCGTGCACGTCGCGCGCAGCGACGGGCTCGCCGCCGGGGTCTCGCACGCGGCTCTGGCCGGCCAGCGGGCTCTCGTAGAGCACCTGGGCGGCAGCTACCACTCCGTTGTCGGTGACGAAGTGCCCACCGCACTGGTGGACTTCGCAATGGCGGAGAACGCCACCCAGCTCGTCCTCGGTACGAGCCGCCGCCGTCGGCTGGAACGTTTCCTCACCGGCCGCGGGATCGGCGAGACCGTCGTGGCTCTGTCCGAGGACATCGACGTCCACATGGTCACGCACGAGCGGGCGGGCCACGGCCGGCTGCTCCCGTCCCGTCGGCGTACGCTCCCCACCTCCCGGCTCATCGCCGGACCCGTGGCCGGCGTGGTGCTCCCGGTGATGCTCACCCTCGGCCTCGAACGAATGCGCGGCACACTGAACCTCACCAGCGAGGCGCTGCTCTTCCTGGTGGCCGTCGTGGGCGTGGCCTGCATCGGCGGAGTGGCCTCCGCCCTGATCGCGGCGCTGACGGCCGCGCTGCTCCTCAACTACTGGTTCATGCCGCCCATAGGCGAGTTCACCATGAGCGACCCGGACAGCGTGCTGGCGTTGGTGGTCTTCGCCGTCGTCGCCGCCACCGTGGCCGCCGCGGCGGACAGGTCCTTGCGGCTCTCCCGCCGTGCGGCTCGGGCCACGGCCGAGGCGGAGACGATGTCGTCCCTCGCCGGCAGCATCGTCCGCGGCGACCAGACGATCCCGGCGTTGCTGGAACGTACGCGTGAAACATTCGGCATGGACACCGTCGAGCTGGCTCCCGGAGCCTGCGACTCAGGGGGCGCGACGGACCCCGCCCTCGTGGTGGCGGCGGGCCCCGGGGCCTTCCTCGTTCTGCGCGGCCGTGGACTGCCGTCCTCCGAACGCCGCGTGCTGGCCGCCTTCGCCGCGCACGTCGGCGCGGCCGTCGAGCGGGCCCGGCTGGCCGAGGCGGCCGCCGAGGTCGAACCGATCAAGGCCGCCGACCGCCTGCGCACCGCCCTGCTCCGAGCCGTCGGCCACGACCTGCGGACCCCCTTGGCAGGGGCGCTGGCCGCGGTCAGCTCACTGCGCAGCCAGGAGATCGAGTTCTCCGCCGAGGACCGGGCGGAACTGCTGGCCTCCGCCGAGGTGTCCCTGAACAGGCTCAACCGCCTGGTGGAGAACCTGCTCGATCTCAGCCGCCTCCAAGCCGGCGCCCTCACGCTCGACCTGCGGGCCACCACACTGGAGGAAGTCCTGCCGGCCGCGCTGGACTCGTTGGACCTGACGCCCGATGGCGGGCCCGCCGTCGATGTGCAGAGCCTTGAATCGGTACCGGCGCTCCAAGCCGATCCGCCGCTGCTGGAACGGGTGCTGGCCAACCTCGTCGGCAACGCGGTCCGCCACGCACCCGCGGAGCGCCCGGTGCTGGTGACGGCCAGCGCCCTGGCCGGGCGGGTCGACATCAGGATCGCCGATCGGGGCCCCGGGATCGCCGCCGACGACCGCGAGCGTGCCTTCGAACCGTTCCAGCGCCTCGGCGACCGCGACAACACCGCCGGACTCGGCCTCGGCCTCGCCCTGGCCAGGGGACTCACCGAAGCGATGAACGGCACGCTCACACCCGAGGACACCCCCGGCGGAGGACTGACCATGGTCCTGTCCCTGCCGGTCGCCACCGATGAGACGGCATGACCGCCGCCCTGCTCGCCCGCAGCGTCAATCCGTCCGTACGACAGGTCATCCGCATGTTCAACCGGGAGGCTGCGCCTCCTGACCACAATGGCCTCTGGGGATTGCGCGCCGCCCCGTACCTTCGACCTAGGAAGAAGCCTGTGCATCACGACGACGAACCGGTCTTCAAGCGGAGCCAGTGGGGAACGAACCGCTACTCCTACAACCCTCGCAATCCCGTCGGGCTCGCCCTCATCGTCATCACCGTGCTCGCCGTCGGGACGATGCTGATCCTCATGGCCAACCGGGCCGGACCGTTCGAGCCACCGCCTGCCCCAGCACCGGGGAATCCCGCGCCGGTCACCACCGGCCCGCCAGGCCACTGAGCCGACGGGGGCCTCGAACCGGAGCCCCGTCAAAATGCCGTAGCCATCACGTCAGCAGTGCGTCAGGGACCGATGCCGAGGCCCGTACCGACCCTAACGTCACCCCTATGGGACGACGTTTCACGCAGTCCGCGACCGGTGCTCACGCCGGCGCGGAGCCTCTAGGGCCTCTCGCACGCGACATCCGCTGGGCCGGCGAGATGCGCTCGGCCATCGGTGTCGCGTCCCTCCTGTACTGGGCCCTGCTCGCCATGGACGCGGGTTTCGGCAAGCTCGACGCGACCCGTGGCGCCCTCTGGACCGGCCTGGCCGCCCTCCTCTTCGTGATCCTGCTGCCGTCCAGGGTCTCCGTAGGTCCCGGTCTGCTGAGCGCCCGAGGACTGCTGGTGGAGCACACTGTCCGCACCGACCATCTCGTCTCGGTCAGGTGGTCCGACGGGGTGGCCCAGCGGATGATCCTCCGCGACACGGAGGGAAGCCAGGTCGAGATCGATCCGACCGTCCTGGCCCGCAATCCCGCGATGTGGCGCCGCCTCGACACGGACACCCGTACATCGATCCGGCGCGGCACTCTGCTGCGCGGCGAGACCACGCTGCGCCGGCTGGCAGAGCGTATCGACCGCGAGACGGCCCTCACCGTCTTCAAGGTCTCCGGCCTGCAGTGATCAACGGTCGGTGACGTCGGTGCACCCAGGCAGTGGCTGACGCGAGTCACTGATCCTCCGCCGGGGAGGGCGCAGACGGGGTGATCGGCCGCCGGGAGGCCGCCGCCGGAAGCGTGAGCGTCACGGCACATCCGCAGGATCAGACTGTCCGGCGTGCGACGCGGACAGGTGCCGCATTCCGCACCCTGCACTTCGTCGTTGGTGCCGTCCGTCATGTAGATCTCCACCTGACCAGCCCGGGTTGTGCCTGTCAGCCGCGCGGGCCGGTCCGGCGGGCTGTGGCGCTGGGCCTCGGCCACCAAGGCGGTCAGCACGCGCGTGAGCACGGCCGCGTCGGCGATCACGTCGGGCGGCAGCTCCGGCGGGCCGCATCGGATCGCATGGCCGCCGGGACCCCGGTCGTCCAGAACGGCGGTCGGCAGCTCGTCGAGATCCGAGAGGAGCTGGACCGCACGCCGAACCGACGACCGGGCGTGGCGAGGTTCCGGCTCTCCCTCGCATCAGTGCCGACGCCGAGGCCATCCGGCGCTTCGCCGGCTGTGCGCAGTGGGCCCCGCGGATCGCGGCTCGCGGTGAGGAGGAGCGAGGCCCTGGTGCGCTCGGCTGCGGCGCGCAGGCCCGTCAGCGGTCAGCGACCCCATCCTCAGCGCCGCTGCCCTTGCCCACCGCGAAGCGCTCGCGCCTCCCCGCCGGCACGCAACCACACCCTGAGGGGCCGGGCCGGCGTACGGCTGACGGCGTCGTGGGTGCGACCCGCGCAAGTCCCTGATCGGGTGTCCGCGCACCCTGCTCCACTCGAACGTGTGAGTTCAAAAGGCCGCGGTCCCGCAGGGATTGCCCTGCGCGCCCATCCCGCAACCCCGTTCGAGACATCCACCCGTCCGTGGCCGTTACAGGGCCGGGCCTGAAGCGTTTCTAGAGCACCAGTGCCACCCCGCCACCCAGTTGGAGGACGCCATGGACGCCAGCACCACCGTCGGGCAGCATCATTGCGCATTCGAACAACCAGGAGCCGCGAACCGGGCCCGGCGCCCGCTCGACCGCACGCGCCGGCTGGACGCGGGGGGCCGGGCATGACACAGCAGGAGGGCCTCGACGAGGCCGCCTCGACGGTGTCGGAGTCGGAACGGCTCCTCTTCGGCGGGGTGCTGGCGTACGACGTCGGCTGGGACCAGCACGAGGGCGCCTGGCTGGGGCTCGGTCTGTGGACCATGGCCAAGGGCTTACCGAAGATGGTCGCCACCGGACTGCGGCTCGCGCGCCTCGCTGACGCGCGTGCCCTGCGCGTCGTGCTGGGGTCCGAGGTCGGGCGCGGCATCACGCAGGCGGTCGGGCTGGTCGCGGTCAACTCCGTCCTGGGCCACATCCTGGCCGGCGGTGCGACGAAGGACCGGCTGACCAGCGCGTTTCCGGCGCTCGCGGTCGTGGCCGTGGCCGCGTTGGCGGGATCGCTGCTGCGGTCCGCGTCCACGGCCGCCACCGGTGAGCTGGAGCCGAAGGTCCAGCGGGTGGCGACCGAGCAGTACTTGGGGCTGGTGCACCGGGTGGAACTCGCGGCGATCGAGGACGACGAGTTCCACCGGCTGCTGGACGCCGCCCGCTACGGGGCGGATTCGGCCCGCCGGATGATCCGGTACTGCACCAACACGCTGAACTCCGCGATCTCCCTGGTCGCCGCGGCCGGCGTGCTCACCGTGCTCCACTGGGCCCTCTTGCCGCTCCTGGTCCTGATGACCCTGCCGAGCGGGTGGAGGTCGCTGACGATCTCCCGGCAGCGTTACCTCTCCTTCCATGCCTTTGTTCAGCACGCCAGGGCCGGTCACCTCCTGGGACAGTTGCTCACCCAGCGCGAGGCGGCCGCCGAGGTCCGGGTCCACGAAGTCGGCCCCTTCCTCTTGGGGCACTTCCGGGAGATGGCGGAGACGAGCGAGCGCGAGCAGACCCGCCTCGCCCGGAGCGCGGCGAAGATCGGCCTGATCGCCGACGGGGCGTCCGGCATTGCCACGCTGCTGACGTACGGGGCGCTCGGGCTGCTGCTGTGGAGCGGGCGCATGGACCTCGCGGTCGCCGGCACCGCGGTCCTGGCCATCCGTACGGGGTCGTCCAGCCTGGACGGGCTGGTCGTGCAGATGGCCGACCTGCATCAGGAGAGCCTGTTCGTCGCGGATTTCGAGCGTTTGTGCACGGAGGCGAAGGCGCGGGCGATCCCGGAGAGCGGTGAGGACCTCCCCGAGCGGGTGAGGGAAGTCCGCTTCGAGAAGGTGACGTTCACGTATCCCGGCAGCGGGGACCAGACGCCGGAGCCGACGCTGCGGGAGGTGTCGCTGACCTTCCCCATGGGCAAGGTGGTCGCGCTGGTCGGCGCGAACGGCTCGGGCAAGTCCACCATCGTCAAGCTCCTGGCCGGCCTGCACCAGCCGGACCCGGGCGGCGGCACCATCTGGTGGGACGGCGTCGACGCCGCGGCGGCGGACCGCGGTCAGATCTTCGCGCGCGTCGGGCTGATGTCGCAGTCCTTCTTCCGCTGGCCCTTCACCGTCCGCGTCAACATCGGCATCGGCAACCCGACCGTCCCCATCGACGACCGGGCGGTGCGGGAGGCCGCCGCCTTCTCCGGCGCCGACCGGTTCATCGCCGGGCTGCGCCGCGAGCTCTCCACCCTCCTCGGCCGCGGATACCGGGGCGGCCAGGAAGCCTCCGGCGGGGAATGGCAGATGGTCGGGATCGCCCGCGCCTGGTACAAGCGCGCCCAGATCCTGGTCGTCGACGAGCCGACGAGCGCCCTCGACGCGGTCGCCGAGCAGCGGGTATTCGATCAGATCCGGGAGCTGGCCGCAGCCGGGCAGACCGTGGTGCTGATCACCCACCGCCTCCACTCCGTGCGACACGCGGACCTGATCCACGTGATGAAGGACGGGCGGCTCGCGGAGTCCGGGACGTTCGCCGAGCTCATGGCCGAGAACAGCGGAACGGGAGATTTCCGCCAGGCCTACCGCATCCAGGCCGCCGCGTTCGCCGATTCCCTGCCCGCCCAACGCGCCCCCGCGGCGGACTCCTCGACCGACTCCTCGGCCGACTCCTCCGTGGAGGACCGCTCGTGAAGGAGGCCGGTCTGTGGTGACCGGCCCCACCGCCCCGGCCCCCGGCGGCGCTGAGCGTCACGGGCAGCTCGGTCAGCTCGGCGGTCCTGCCGGTCCTGGCCGTCCTCCTGCGGCAGATGCCCACAACTCCCCTCCCCGCAGCTCCCCTTCCCGTTGTTCCTTCACCCACCTGCTCCGTGAGGCCACCTTGCCGTCCTCCCACGCCCACATCCGCAACCTCGTCACCGCCTACCTGGCACGCCATCCCGCCGAAGAACGACCGCTCGCGCCGCTGACGATGGCGCTGGAAGCAGGAGGTGACCTGACCGACCGCTCGACGCTCCCCGGCCGCATCACCTGTAGCGCCATCGTCATCGACCGGGAGAAGCGGGTCCTGCACATCCGGCACGAGGCCAGCGGCAAGCTCCTCGCGCCGGGCGGCCATGTCGAGCAGGACGACCGGACCCTCCTCGAAGCAGCGCTGCGCGAGGTGAACGAGGAGGCCGGGATCCCGCCCGGCGCCTTGTGCGCGACCGTCCCGTACGGGCACGAGGTCTTCGACATCGGCATCCACGGCGAGCCGGCGCATCGGCACTACGACTTCCGGTTCGTGTTCTGCCTCGCCGAGGACACAGCCGAGGTCGTGCTGCGGCCCGAGGAGGTGTCCGGTGCGCGGTGGCGTCGCTTCGAGGAGGTGACGTCGCCGACGGTGCGGGCCAAGCTTCTCGCCTCGGGGCTCGACGGCCGGGTCGAGCCGGTGAACGCCTCCGCCTTGATCCACGACCGCGGCCGGTACCTGCTCCACCTGCGCGACAACTTCCCGGACATCTGGGAACCGGGGTCCTTCGCCCTGTTGGGTGGCGGCCGCGAACCCGAGGACCGGACGCTGCGGGACACCCTGCGGCGCGAGCTCGCCGAGGAGGTCCCGGGCCTTGAGCTCACGGGCGTGGAGCCGTTCGCCATCGAGCGGGCCACCGGCGTGAACGGTCTGACCGTGCCCGTCCAGGTGTTCGCCGGCCAGTGGAGCGGTGACCCCGACCGCCTCTTCCTGCGGGAGGGGGTCCTGCTCCGCTGGTTCGCTCCCGACCAGCTGCACCGGATCCGGCTGAGTCCCGGGCTCGGCGACCTCATCCATCGCCACGCGGCCGAACATCCCGCGGACGTGGAACCGGGCGGCCTGCCCCGGGTGTGGGACGTCGGCGGCCGGACCGTGTTGAACGGCATCGGTGTCCACCTGCATCTGGAGGACGAAGCCGGCCGGGTCCTCCTGGGGCTGCGGCATCCCGACGTTCCCTACGCGGGCAACACCTGGCACTACCTGGCCGGCAAGTGCGAGCGGGAGTCCGCGCTCGCGTGCCTCGTGCGAGAGGCCCGGGAGGAAGCGGGACTGGTCATCGACCCCGCGGACCTGACCCTCGCCCACATCGTGCACCTCATCGACACCCCCGGCGGCCAGCCGCTGATGCAGCTGGTCTTCCGGGCCCGGCGCTGGAAGGGCGTCCCCGAGGTCCTGGAGCCCGACAAGTGCCTGGCCTGGAAGTGGTGGGACCCGCGGGACCTGCCGAAACCGATCGTCGTCTACACCAAGTCGGCGATCGACGGCATCACCGCCGGCCGCCCGTACTCCGAGATGGGCTGGTGAGCAGCAGTGGCCCCACGCCGCCGCTCACTTCGTCCCGCCGTCCCCCGCCCCTGAGGAAGGAACCCCTCATGCCCCAGGCCCGCATGGCCACCGGCGCCACGGCTACGCGCGCGCCGCCTTGGCCGCGCCGCTGGCCCACTTGGAACGCGACGGGGTCACCCTGTACGAGCTGTACGCGAGCGAGGGCTCCGCCCCGGCCGACGGGAGCGCCTCGTGAGCCAGCCATGGCTGCCATCGGAGGCCGGGGAGCGGCCGTGGCGGACCGTGGTCCGCGAGTGCCGGGAAGAGACGGGGTCGCAGATGCCCGGACGGGACTACGCGCGCCTCCGCGCGGTGACGGCGGCTCGGGAGTCGGGCGTGCCCGGGTACTTCGACGCCGGGGACCGGGAGGCGTAGGTGCCGGTCCACCGGAAGTTGCGGCTCCGCACAGGTCCACCGCTTCGCGGGCTCCTCGGCGCAGGGTCGGCCCAGCCGGGCCGGGCGGGCGCGGGGGACTCGCCGCGCTCGCCGAGTGCCTCGCCGCCCGCTGGCCCGGCATGATCGAAGGCATGAATGCCCCGCCCACGGAAGGGACGACCCCCTGATGCCCGACGACGCGGACATCTCCACGCCGAAGGAGGCGGCCGACGATCCGCTGGTCCTGGCCTTCGGGCGGCTCCAGGGGGCGGCCAACCGCCTCGAGTACATCCTGGGCCGGGCTCTCGAGGAGCAGTGCGGGATCACGCACCTCATGTACGAAGTACTGCTCATCCTCGGCCGCGCGGAGGAGCCGGGGCTCTCCATGCGGCAGATCGGGCGCGAGCAGGTACTCTCCACCGGCGGCGTGACCCGTCTGGTGGACCGCATGGTCAAGGCGGGCCTGGTGGAGCGCTCCACCGATCCGGATGACCGGCGCGGCCGGCTCGTCCGTCTGACCCCGCACGGGCAGGAGACCGTCGTGCGGGCGTCACGGGTGCACGTGGAGAACATCAGGCGCTATTTCGTGACTCCGATCCCCGCCCCCGACCGGGAGCGCTTCGCGGAGAACCTGCGGATCCTGAGCCGATCGGCCCGCGACGAGCTGCCGCGATTGCCCTGACCCCGGTCGTCATGACCCGGGCCGCGCATGCGCGCCGGTCAGCCGAGGACGGCGACGCGGCACATGCGGACAATCCGGAGGGAACCCGCCCGGAAACATCTGACACGTCAGGCGTTGTTGTGCTGGGTGAGTCGCTCGCGGCCGGCGAGCGCGTCACCGGAGAGACTCCTCACCATGAAGCCCGTCCACGTCTTCGACGCCTACTGCGGCCGGTCACACGGATTCTCCGCGACCCCGGCCGAGCTGGCGGCCCGGCTCCCGCGGCTGCCCGTCGAGGTCGTCTCCGGCGGTCCCGGGCCGCCCCCGGGCGGGCCCGCGAGCTGGGCGATGCCGTGACCGACACCTTCACCGGCGAGGCGTCGGCCGCCCTCGCCGAGGCCTGCTTCCGCCGCGCCGCCGCCGACACCGAGCGGCGCCCGGCCCCACTCACCGCCTGACCACCCCCTCCCCCCCCCCACTCCGAGGAACCGTCATGAGCACCCTCGAATTCACCGTCCACGACCTCGACTTCCCCGCCGGGTCCAAGAACAAGACCGCCACCCTGGTCACCGGCGAGAGCGACGCGCTGCTGGTCGACGCCGGGTTCACCCGCGCCGACGGACACCGGCTGGCCGCCGCCGTCCTGGACTCCGGCAAGACGCTGACCACGGTCTTCATCAGCCACGCCGACCCCGACTACTATTTCGGCGCCGAGGTCATCGCCGACGCCTTCCCCCAGGCCGAGTTCGTGGCGACCCCGCAGGTCATCGAGCACATCGCGGCGTCCTACGAGGGGAAGTTGAAGGCCTGGGAGGCGCTCGGCGCGAACCTGCCGACCCGCCTCGTCGCCATCAAGGCGCTCTCCGGCGACCTCACCCTGGAGGGCCACCGCTTCGAGCTCAAGGGCGGTGGGCCCGTCCTGACCGACCGCCACTACCTGTGGCAGGCCGAGCACCGCGCGATCCTCGGCGGCGTCCTGCTGTTCCAGCGGGAGCACGTGTGGGTCGCGGACACCGCCACCCCCGCGTCCCGTTCGGCCTGGATCGGTCTCCTCGACGAGATGGCCGCCCTCGACCCGCAGTTGGTCGTCCCCGGCCACCGGCTGCCCGGTACCGCCGCCGACGCCACCGCGATCACCGCGACCCGCGCCTACCTCGTCGCCTTCGAGGAGGAGCTGGCCAAGGCTGCCGACGGCGCGGCCCTCACCGAAGCGCTGGTCGAGCGTTACCCCGACAACGGCATGCTGATCGCGGCCCAGATCGGCGCCAAGGTCGCCAAGGGCGAAATGAAGTGGGGCTGACGATGCACCACGACCCGTCCACCCCTGACACCTTCGCGACCTCGACCGCGCCTCGCGACGTGGTCCGCCGCCAGTACCTCGCCTCGGCGGCCGGCGACCTGGCAGCCCTGCGGGCCACCCTCGCCCCCGACGTGGAGTGGACGGAGATGGCCGGCTTCCCCCTCGCGGGCACCTACCGCACCCCCGAGGGTGTGACCGCCGCCGTGATGGAGAAGCTCGGCCAGGACTGGGACGGCTGGACCGCCCACGACGACACCTACGTCGTCGACGGCGAGAACGTCACCGTCCTCGCCCGCTACACGGCCGTCAACAAGGCCACCGGCAAACCGATCGACGTCCGAGTCGCGCACCACTTCGTCGTACGCGGCGGCCTCATCGTCCGCTTCGAGCAGTTCGTGGACACCGCCAAGGTCCGCGACGCCATGACCGCCTGAGAGCGACCCCCCCAACCGTTCAAAGAGAGCGCCCTCGCCCGCTTCTGGTAGCGGCGGGAAATGAGGTTCTTTTCAGGCCGCCGGCTACGCCAACCCGTTCGGAGAGAGGACGAGTTGGCGTTGCCCGGCTTCCCCGGAGCGAGTCCAAGGTCACGTTGACAGCGAGGAGTGGGAACTCTACGCTCGCTTTCAAGCAACGGAAGATCAAGTCGCTCTGAGCCGACTTTCCCTACCTCATTACTCCAGCCACTTACGGAAATGTGGTCGCATGAAGGGCATAGTCCTGGCCGGAGGCACCGGCACCCGGTTATACCCATTAACACATGCCGTCTCGAAGCAAATGCTTCCGGTCTACAACAAGCCGTTGATCTACTACCCACTCTCGGTTCTGATGCTGGGGAAGATCCGAGACATCCTGATCATTTCCTCACCCCAGCACTTAGGCGCCTTCCGGGAACTCCTGGGAGACGGCAGCCAGCTCGGAATCAATATCGAGTACGCCGAGCAGGCGGAGCCGAACGGCATCGCCGAGGCCTTTCTCATCGGCTCCGACTTCATCGGATCCGATCCGGTGACGCTCGTACTGGGCGACAACATCTACCACGGCCCCGGATTCGGCAGACTGCTCCAGGCGGAGATGCAGAATCTCGACGGCTGCGTACTCTTCGGTTATTCGGTCGGCGACCCCGAGCGCTACGGCATCGGCGAGGTGGATTCCGACGGGCGGTTGATCTCCCTTCAGGAGAAGCCGGCCGCACCCAAGTCCGACCTGGCCGTCACGGGTCTGTACGTGTACGACAACGACGTGGTGGACGTGGCCAAGAACGTGCGCCCCTCGGCGCGCGGCGAGTTGGAGATCACCGATGTGAACCGCGTCTACCTGGAGCAGGGCCGGGCCAGGATGGTCAACCTCGGGCGCGGATTCGCCTGGTTGGACACCGGTACCCACGACTCGCTGCTCCAGGCCTCGCAGTTCGTCCAGACGCTGGAACAGCGCCAGGGAGTACGGATCGCGTGCCTGGAGGAGATCGCCTTCCGCATGGGATTCATCGACGCCGCGGCGTGTCACGAACTCGGCAGTCAGCTGGCGAAGACGGAATACGGGAAATACCTGATGGAGATTTCCCACCACAACTGATGGAGAGGTGGCCCATGCGCTTACTTGTCACCGGGGGTGCCGGCTTCATCGGCTCGCACTTCGTCCGGCAGACCCTGCAGAACAATTACCCGGAGCTGGCCGGATCCGAGGTGACGGTGGTCGACAAGCTCACCTACGCCGGAAGAAGAGAAAACCTCGCACCGGTGTCCGCGAGCCCCGGCCTGCGCTTCGTCGAAGGCGATATCTGCGACACCCGGCTGATGTCGGAAGTGATGCGGGGCATGGATCTCGTCGTGCACTTCGCCGCCGAGTCCCACGTCGACCGTTCCATATCCGGGGCCGAGGAATTCGTGCGGACCAATGTGCTGGGGACGCAGGCACTGCTGAGCGCCGCATCGGACACCGGGGTCGGCAAATTCGTCCACGTCTCGACCGACGAGGTGTACGGCTCCCTGGGCGCCGGCGAGAAGCCGTGGACGGAAGAGGAGCCCCTCGCCCCCAATTCCCCCTATGCCGCGTCGAAAGCGTCCGCCGACCTCATGGTGCTCGCCTTTCACCGCACCCACGGTCTGCCGGTGTGCATCACCCGGGGATCCAATACCTACGGCCCGTACCAGTACCCGGAGAAGATTGTTCCGCTGTTCGTTTCCCGGCTGTTGGCCGGCCAGAAAGTTCCGCTCTACGGCGACGGCGAGAACATTCGTGACTGGCTGCACGTCGACGACCACTGCCGGGGCATCGCGCTGGTGGCCGCGGGCGGAAAGTCCGGGGAAATCTACAACGTCGGCGGCGGGACGGAACTGACCAACCGCGCGCTGACCGAGCGGTTGCTCGAACTGCTCGGCGCGGACGCCTCGATGGTGGAACGGGTGGCCGACCGCAAGGGTCACGACCGGCGGTACGCGATGGACATCTCCAAGATCTCGGACACCCTGGGCTACCGGCCCGCGGTGGAGTTCGACGAGGGCCTCGCGGCGACGGTCGACTGGTACCGCCGGCACCACGGGCTCTGGCAGAACGTCGCCTAGTCCCGCCCCGCCGCCACGAAGAGGGGGGGGGGGGGGGGGGGGGGGGGGGGGGGGGGGGGGGGGGGGGGGGGGGGGGGGGGGGGGAGGGGGGGGGGGGGGGGGGTGGTTGGGGCTGGTGCGA
>NZ_JBVHUE010000012.1:198857-234064 GCF_055565515.1 Streptomyces sp. NPDC028419
CTCCCCCCACCCCCCCCCCCCCCCCCCCCCCCCCCCCCCCCCGCTCCACCCCCCCCCCCCCCCCCCCCCCCCCCCCCCCCCCGCCCCCCTCTCTCCTGTCAACTCGACACGGCGATGCGCGCGGTGGATCGGGAACCCCGGACCTCCACCAGCCGGTCGCACGAGGGGAGTTCGCCCCCGACGCCCGTCAGGAGCCAGCACGTGCGGTCCTGGGAGAGCCCGGTGAACAACGCGGCCAGCTCGGGGTCGGCCTCGGCGTCGAACGGGTCCGTACCGGCCGTCGCGTCCACCACCACGAGGGAAGGATCGCCGGCCAGGGCGCGCAACAGCGCCAGCCGCCAGCGGTCCGCCGAGGAGAGCGGCTCACCGGGCGACTCGGAAGCGGTGTCCCGCGCGGCCACCGCGGCGCGCAGCCGGTTCAGCCCGTCCCGTACACCGGGCCGGTCCGCCAGCCGGTCGGGGAAGGTGTCGAGCAGTCGGCCCGCCTCCTCCCACGTGTGCTCCGAGTCCTGCGGGCGGACCCGGGCGATGTGCCGCTCCACGACGGACGGGGCGAGGGCGGTCACGTCCACCCCGCCGATGCGCACCTGCCCCGACGTCGGCGTGAGGTCGCCGGTCAGCAGGTCGCCGAGCAGCAGCCGGGTGCCGTCGGGGATTCCGACGAGCGCCGTGGTCGTACCGCCCGGGATCTCGAACGAGACCGTGTCGAGCACCGTCGTGTCCTCCACCCGCAGGCTGACGCCGTCGAAGACGAGGTCGGCGCTGTCGGGCCAGTCGGCGCCCGGCCGGACCTCCTGCGACCCGGACTCCCCGCTGTCCAGCAACTTGCCGATGGTGGACATCACTTCACGTGCGTTCATGACGGTGCTGGTCAGCAGGACGGCTTCCATCATGGGCCGGTAGGTGAGGACCGACAGCACGATCAGTGCGACGCCCCTGGTTCCCGAGAGCCCGTCGCCGGTGACGGCCGCCGCGCAGGCGCCGACGGCAGCGCACGCGGCGAGTTCGACCGCCCGCCACAGCAGCACCTCGCCGGTGGCGGTCGCCAGGAAGCCGCCCGAGCGCCCCGCACCCCGCTGCTCGTAACTCCTGCGGAGCCACTCCGCCCCGTCGGGCTCCTCGTGGCGGGACAGCAGGCGGGCCACGAGTACGGAGCACAGCGCCAGCACGATCAACCCCGCCGCCAGCGTCAGAGCGACCTTCAGGTTGACGAAGGCGCTGATGACGATCACGGTCAGCGGTGTGGCGGCCGCGGCCACCAACGGCCGCATGACATGTGCGGGAAGTCCCATCAGGACCACGACCGCGGTGCCGTCGAGCGCGGCCAGCCGGTCGGAACGGCCCACTCCGAGCTCGCGGTTGGGCAGTTTCGCCGTGTGCTCGGCGACCTCCCTGTGCAGGGTGGTCACCAGTGCGGCGCCCAGCTCGTTGCCGAGGGGCACGCTGCGGTAGTGGAGCACCGCGTACACCAGGCAGACGACCGCGAGAGCGGCGATCCAGGCCCAGGGCGCCGCCGCACCGGGGGTGAGCAGGTCTTCCGTGATGGGCACCACGAAGGTGAAGGCGACGCCCTGGACGACGGCGCCCAGGAGCAGGAACAGGCACAGCGACGTCAGTCCCCGTTTCCCCGAGACCTGGAAGAAGCGGGCGAGCACGGCCCTCATCGGGGCACCTCCTGGAACGCGGGGGACCCTGCGGACCCGGTGGACGGGGCCACGGGGTCCGCAGCACGGCGCGGCCCCCCGACGGGGTCGAGCAAACCGGCGTACGGGCTGCCGGGACCGGTCAGCTCCGTGTAGGTGCCCGATGCCACCACCTTCCCGGCTTCGGTCACCACGAGAGCGCCGTCGATGACCGCGGGCGGCCCGGTGGCGACGACCACCACGGCGGCCCGGTCGCGCAGTTCGGCGACCGCCGCCCGGACGGTGTCCGGGGAGCCGGGGAAGGCCCGCTCGTCGAGCAGGACGACCTCGCGGTCCCCGGCGAGCAGCCGGGCGAGCGCGAGCCGCTGGAGCTCGGGGTACGACTGCGGCGCCTCGGAGCCCACGATCGCGTCGTAGCCCCGGGGCAGCGCGGCGATCGCGTCGTGGCAGCCGGCGGTGCGCGCGGCGCGTTCGGCCTCCGCAGCGCTGGCGCCCGTACGGTCAGCGGTGATGTACGCGCCGATGGGGCCGAGCACGACGGCCGGGTCGGCCTCCACCGCGGCGAGCCGCTCCGCGGGGGTGTCGGCGAGCAGCCGGTCGATGACCGAGTCCGCGCCCGCGTCGGTGGCGGCGACGACGGTCAGCACCCCGCGCTCGGGCAGCTCCAGGGCGGGGCCCGGGACCGGCTCGGCCTCCGGTGCCACACCGTCGGCGGTGTCGGCCGTTCCCGCGCCGGCCGCCGCGGGCGGCACGATCCCGGCGGCGAACTGGCCCAGGCGTGCCGAGGCCTTCTTGCCCTCGCCCAATTCCTCGACGAAGTAGGTGATGGCCAGCAGAGGTGCGGCCAGTCCCGCGCCGACCAGCAGGAACGGGATCAGGTCGGCGGGGGCCAGCGACTCCGAGCGGGTCAGCAGCGCTCCCCCGCACAGGACGAAGGCGAGCACGGTCAGGGGCGAGAAGGCGATCTCGGCCAGCGCCCGACCGCCCAGCAGCGAGCCGATGCGGACCCGGAAGAACGCGCTGAACTCATCGGTGACATCGGCCAGTCGGGCGGCGGAGCGCCGGGTCGCGGCGGCGGTGTGGGCCCGCGTGCCGGCCGGGTTGATCCGGTGCGCCAGGCCCACGGTGGGGCGTACCGCGTCGATGCCGCTGATGCTCGCCGCGTAGTCGCTCGCCATCTCGCGGAAGAAGCGTGCGGAGATGAAGCCGAAGACGGCGAAGCCGAGCAGGATCGGAGTCAGGGTGATGAGTGCCATCAACCAGTCGACCCAGAACAGGTAGCCGATCGAGAGGACGAACACCAGGATCGACGACAGGAGTTCCGATCCCGCCCGGCCCACCATGACACCCGTGGAGACGATGTCACGGCCCAGTGTGGTGCCGTGCTCCTTCCAGGCGGCGTGCAGCGGCCGGGCCGCGCGGGCGCCGCGCAGCCGGCCGCTGACCGCGAGGAGGAGTGCGTCCTGGGTGCGCGCTCCCGCCTCCTTGCTCAGGACGCGGCCCGCCAGCTGGGCCACGAACCCGACGACCGCCGCGGCGGCGACCACGAGGACGAGCCGGCCGATCCGGCCGCCGTCGGGGTCGCCGTCGAGGAGTTCTCTGCACACCTCGATGACGGCGAGGACGGGGCCGACGGTGGCCACCGCCCCCGCCGCTTCCAGGACGAGCCCCGTACGGGCGCGCCAGAGGGCTCCGGTGGGTGCGCTCATCGCTTGGTGACCAGGTAATCGCCGAGGACCAGGGCGTCGATGTCGGTGCTGAGGAAGCACTCGACCGCGTCCTTCGGGGAGTTGACGACCGGCTCGCCCGCGACGTTGAAGGAGGTGTTGACCAGGCACGGCACATCGGTGCGCGCGGTGAATGCGCGCAGCAGCTCGGCCAGCCGGGGATTGCTGTCGTCCGTCACGGTCTGGATGCGCGAGGTGGCGTCGACGTGCGTGGCGGCCGCGATGGTCTGCGTGTACTCGGGCTTCACCGGGAAGACGAAGGTCATGTAGGGCGAGCGCTCCTTCTTGCCCATCTCGAAGACCTTCGGCGCGTTCTCCTCCAGGACGATCGGGGCGAAGGGGCGGAACGGCTCGCGGTGCTTGACCCGGGTGTTGATGATGTCCTTCATGTCCGCGTGGGACGGGTTGGCCAGGATGGAGCGGTTGCCGAGCGCGCGCGGGCCGTACTCGGTACGGCCCTGGAACCAGCCGATGACGGTCTTGCCGCTGAGCAGTTCGGCGGTCTTCGCGACGATCGCGCCGTCGGGGTGCTCCTCCCAGGTGACGCGGTCGGTGTAGGCGTCCAGAGTGGCGAGGATCTCCTCGGCGGTGTACTCGGGGCCGAGGTAGGGCGTCTTCACGGGCACGAGCGGGACGTTCTGCTCGCGGACGACGTGGGCCGCCGCGCCGATGGAGATGCCCGGGTCGCTGGCGCCGAAGCTGACCTCGGCGCGCTCGAACGGCAGGTCCTCCAGGAGCTTGGTGTTGTTGACGCAGTTGAGCGCCACGCCGCCCTCGTAGATGAGGTCGCGCAGGTCGGTGACGTCGGCCAGGGCGCGCAGCTGGTGCGCGGTGACCACTTCGAGGGCCTGCTGGGCGGCGCTCGCGACCCGGACCTGGAACTCGAACTCGCCGCGGTTGTCGTCGTTGCCGCCGAAGATCTCGTCGAAGAGGGCGAGGTAGGCGCGGGGGCCGCGCGGGTCGCCCGCCAGGGCCAGTGAGTAGCGCCCGGGACCGTCGAAGGTGACGACGTGGTTCAGGATCGGGTTGTCCTCCTGCGCCGGCGGCTCGCCGAAGCCGCCGAGGCCCATGACCTTGTACTCGTCGTTGTTCGGGGTGAAACCGAGGTAGCGCGTGATCTCGGCGAAGAGCTGGGCGATCGAGTTCTGGGAGTCGATGGTGAACTGCTCGAAGACCTTCACCTCGCCGTCGCGGACCTCGCCCATGATGGCGCTGTCCGACTCGCCCTGGCCGTCGCTGATGATGAAGGCGGCGTCGTCGAAGCCGGCGAAGGTGCGGCCGCAGGCGAGGTGGGCCCGGTGGTGCGAGACGGTGACGAGCTTGTCCTCGGCCAGCTCGAACCCGGTGTTGCGGGCGAAGTCCTGGAGGATCGCGGTCTTGCCGAGCAAGCCGGTGTAGAGCTCGCCGAAGTCGCCCAGGGCCTTGAACTTGTACTCGGGAGGGATCGGGGCGCCGGCGATCTTGGAAATGGCGGCGTCGGCGAACTCCGGGGTGAACCGCCAGCCGAAGGCGTAGTAGTCGACGTCGGCGAAGTCGAGACCCGCCTGGTCGAGGACCCAGCGCATGGCGTTGATCGGGAAGGCGGAGGTCTTCTTCTGGCGGTTCATGCGCTCTTCCTCGACGGCGGCGACCAGCTTGCCGTCGATGAAGAGGGACGCGGCCGCGTCGTGACCGAGGAAGCTGTGCCGATCGACGCTGTCCTGCGTATAGCCGTAGAGCTTGCCGAAGGTGTCGGCGGCGCGGGAGAAACCGTTGTAACCAAGAACTATCACTGCGCTGTCTCCTCTGGAACACGGATCTCTGTGAGCCGCGGTGTTCAGGTGGTGGCCGGTAGAAGTGGCCGGTGGGGGTGGCGGGGCAGAACTGCGTTCCGCCCCGCGGTGGTTCAGATGTGCCGTTCCGCGAGCCATTCGCGGATCGTGGCGGTGGTCATGGCGATGTTGTCCTCCATGAGCGTGAAGTGGTCGCCCGGTGTGGTGACCAGGGTGTGCGGCAGGGACCAGGCGGCGCGCCAGCCGTCGTCGTCGAAGCCGTCGGCCTGGTGGGGCAGGGGCTCCTCGGCGCCCACGAAGAGGGTCGGTGCCTTGGTCCCGGTGAGCACGCAGTCGTCCATCAGCGTGTGGTAGTGCCCCATCGCGCTGAGCCGTACGCCGGCCAACGCACCGCTGCCGAAGAGGTGTTCGCGGGCGAAGAGGCCCTCCAGCATGGCCCGGCTGAGGTCTGCGGAGAACTGCGTCCCGGCTTGGAAGGTGTCCAGGACGACGGTACCCGAGGGGGTGAGTCCCTCCTGCTCCGCCCGCGCGGCGAGGGCGTGGCCGATGAGCCCGCCCGCGGAGTGCCCGAGGAGCACGAAGGGCCGCGAGCCCACGGCCGAGCGCAGTGCCTCGACCTGGAGGCCGAGGAACGCCTCGAACGACTCCGGCACCAACTCCCCTTCCCTGAAACCCGGGTTGACCAGCACCATCACATCACGTTCGCCCTGGATCTGCTGCGCGAGCCCGACGTACTGGAGGGGTCCCGCGGTCGCCGTGATGGCCGGGACGCAGACGAGGACCGCACGGTCCTCGTCGCCCCTGGCGAGAACGACGGGCTCCTGCAGGTGCTCCGCCGCGCTCTCGTGGCCGAAGACGGACCGCAGCCGGCCCGCGGCCCGGATGAGGTCCATGCCGGCCGAACCCGCCCTGCCGAGGGCGTGGGACTGGCGGTAGAGCGCCTCCAGGCTGTCGAACGCCGAGGCGGGGGCGGCCGTGCCGGTGGTGCCCGCGTCGCCCGGCTCCGGCCCGGTGCCGATGAGGTCGAGGAGGTGAGCGGCGAGGAGCGCCGTGGTCGGGTGCTCGAAGAGCGTGGCCGCGGCGAGCTCCAGGCGCAGGAGCGAGCCGAGCCTGGTGCGTATGTCGATTCCCGCCATCGAGTCCACGCCCAGGTCGAGGAACTCGCTGTCCACGTCGATGACTTCGACCTCGCCGTGCCCGAGTACCGCGGCCAGCTCGGTCCGGATGAGGTCCTCGACGAGCCGGGCCCGCTGGTCGGGCTCGGCGGCGAGGACGCGCGCCACGGCGCCCTGCCCCGACGGAGCGGGGCGTGCGGCGGGCCGCGGGGCGGACGCCCGCGGAGCGGGGGCCTCGGCGTCCGGGGCGCGCCGGAATCCGGCGGTGGGCACCGCCCTGAGCGTCAGCTCGCGGACCTCGGCGATCGGGCGCCCCGTGGTGTCGGCCAGGTACAGGCCCAGCGCGCCGTCGCCCGCGTCGGACAGCCGTACGCGAAGGCTCGTGGTGCCGGTGGCGTCGAGGACCCGTACCCCGCGCCAGGCGGCGGACAGCCACACCTGCGTGCCGTCCGCGTCCGTGTCCGTGGGCTGCTCGGCGGTGCGCGCGTGCAGCGCGGCGTCGAGCAGGGCCGGGTGCAGGCCGCCGAAGCCGTGCCCCGCGGAGAGGGCCTCGTCGGTCAGCGCCACCTCCGCGAGGATGTCGGTGCCGCTGCGCCAGGCGGAGCGCAGCCCACGGAAGGCGGGTCCGTGGAGGTGGCCCCGTTCCTCCGACGCGGCGTAGAGGGCCGCGGGTTCGAGGGCCTGGGCGCCGGGCGGCGGCCAGGAACCGGACAGTGCGCGGAACTCCGAGGTGTCCACGGGGCCCGGCAGGACCGGCCCGACGACCGCGCGGGCGTGGCGCGTCCACTCCCCCGCTTCCTCGCCGGCGGCGGCTTCGGTCCGGGAGTGCACGGTCAGGGCACGCAGGCCCGCCTCGTCCGCCGCGCCGACCTGGACCTGGACGTGCACGGCGGCGTTCGGATCCAGGACCAGCGGTGCGTCCAGGGCGAGTTCGACCACCTGGGCACAGCCGAGCCGGCCTCCCGCGTACAGCGCCCAGTCGAGCAGGACGCTGCCGGGTAGCACGACGGTGTCCGCGACCGCGTGGTCGGCGAGCCAGGGGTGGGTGGCCCGCGCGAGCCTTCCGGTGAGCAGGGCCGTGTCGCTCTCCGCGGGCTCGACCACGCCGGCGAGGAGCGGGTGGTCGGCGGCCGTGAGCCCCACGGTGCCCGCGTCGCCCGCGGGCGTGGAGACGTCCAGCCAGTAGCGCTGGTGCTGGAAGGCGTAGGTGGGTACGTCGGCGGGGCGCGCCGACGTGTCGAGCAGGGCCGACCAGTCGAGGGTGGCGCCGCGCGCCCACAGTGCCGCGGCGGTCGACAGCAGTGCGGGGCGCGCCGGCCGGCCCTGCCGCAGAGCGGCGGTGACCAGGACGTCGGGGCCTTCGGCCGCCGTGGCCTCCGCGACGGCGGTGGTCGTCTCCGCGGGGACGAGGGTGCCCAGCTCGACGAAGGCCTCGACGCCGTCGCCGAGGAGCGCCTTCACGGCGGCGCCGGGGCCGGCCGGCTCGCGCAGGGTCCGGTACCAGTGCTCGGCGTCCAGGTCGCCGGCGGCGAGGGGTGCCCCGGTGACGGCCGAGTACATCCGTACGCGTCCGTCGCGCGCGGTGACCTGGGCCGACAGCGCCCTCACCTGCTCGCGCAGGGCGTCGTTCCCCCGCTCGTTCCCGTGCGCGGCGAGCAGGCGGCCCTGTCCGGCGGCGAGCAGTGCGCCGTCGGTGAGGGACAGGACGCCGGCGGCGCAGGCCGCGGCGATCTCGCCGCCGCCGAAGCCGACGACGGCGACCGGGGTGATGCCGACGGCCGACCACATCTCGGCGAGCGACACCGTGGCCGCCCAGAGGGCGGGTCGGGCGACAGCCGGGTCGGCGAGCCTGCCCGGTTCGTCGCGCAGGACGTCGAGGAGGGCGAAGTCGGCGTGCGGGGCCAGGGCGGCGGCGCACTCGGCCATGGCGGAGGCGAACACCGGCGAGGTGTCCAGGAGTTCGCGTGCCGCGTCGGCCAGCCCGTCGACCCGGTCGGGGAAGACGAACGCGGTCCTCAGCGATGCGCGGGCCATGCCGCGCGCGGCGCCGTCAGCGGGGAGGTCCCCGGCCGCGAGGGCGTCGAGGGCGGTGGTGAAGCCCGTGGCGTCCTCGGCGAGGACGACGGCACGGTACTCGAAGGCGGTACGCGTGGTGGCCAGCGCCAGAGCCGTCCCCGCCAGGTCCACGTCCCGCGCCACGGCATGCTCCCGCAACCGCGCCGCCTGCGACCGGAGCGCGGCGGGCGACTTGGCGGACAGCACCCACGGCAGCACGCCGACGGCCTCCCGCCCGGCCGGGGCCACGTCCTGGGTTTCGGAGACCTCCCGCGGAGCCTCCTCCAGGATGATGTGGGCGTTCGTCCCACTGATCCCGAAGGACGACACACCCGCACGCCGCACACCCCGCCCGGGCCACACGACCTTCTCCGTCGCCAACTCCACCGCACCCGAAGCCCAGTCCACATGACTGCTCGGCTCATCCACATGCAACGTCGGCGGCACCACCCCGTGCCGCATCGCCAACACCATCTTGATCACACCCGCCACACCCGCCGCGGCCTGGGTGTGCCCGATGTTCGACTTCACCGAACCCAGCAGCAACGGCTGGTTGCCGCCCCGCTCCTGCCCGTACGTCGCCAGCAACGCCTGCGCCTCGATCGGGTCGCCCAAGGACGTCCCCGTACCGTGCGCCTCCACCACGTGGACATCAGCGGCGCCCACACCCGCGCTCGCCAACGCCTCACGGATGACCCGCTGTTGCGACGGGCCGTTCGGCGCCGTCATCCCGTTCGACGCACCGTCCTGGTTGACCGCGGTGCCCCGCACCAGGGCAAGGACGCGGTGCCCGTTGCGGCGGGCGTCGGAAAGACGCTCCACCAGAATCATGCCCGCGCCCTCGCCCCACGCGGTGCCGTCCGCACCTTCGGCGAACGCCTTGCACCGGCCGTCGACGGCCAGGCCGCCCTGCTTGCCGAACTCGGCGAAGACGGTGGGGGTCGACATGACGGCGACGCCGCCCGCGAGCGCCAGGTCGCACACGCCGCTGCGCAGCGCGGACACGGCCATGTCCAGGGCGACGAGGGACGAGGAGCACGCGGTGTCGATGGTGACGGCGGGACCCTCGAAGCCGAAGGTGTAGGCGATGCGGCCGGAGGCGACACTGCCCGCGGTGCCGTTGCTGAGGTACCCGGCGATCTCCTCGGGAATCTCCTGGAGGCGTGCCACGTAGTCGTGGTGCATCAGGCCCGCGTACACGCCGGTCCGGCTGCGCCGAAGGCTCGTCGGGTCGATGCCCGCGCGCTCGATGGCCTCCCAGGAGGTTTCGAGGAGCAGCCGGTGCTGCGGGTCCATCGTGGTGGCCTCGCGCGGCGAGACGCCGAAGAATCCCGCGTCGAACTCGGCGGCGTCGTACAGGAATCCGCTCTCGCGGACGTACGTCGATCCGGTGCGGCCGGGCTCGGGGTCGTAGAGCCGCTGGAGGTCCCAGCCGCGGTCGGCGGGGAAGCCGCCGATGCCCTCGCGGCCGTCCGCGACCAGGTCCCACAGCTCCTCGGGCGAGCCGACGCCGCCGGGGTAGCGGCAGGCCATGCCGACGATCGCGATGGGGTCGTCGTCGGTGGCGCGCACCGTGACGACGCGTGCGCCGCGCTCCGCGGGCTCCGCGAGGGCCTCGCCCAGGAAGCCGGCGAGCGCCTCGGGGCTCGGGTAGTCGAAGACGAGGGTGGTGGGCAGCTGGACCTTGGTGAACTCGGCCAGGAGGTTGCGGAGTTCGACGGCGGTCAGCGAGTCGAAGCCGAGGTCGCTGAATGACCGGTCGGGCGCGATGCCCTCGGGCGTGGTGTGGCCGAGGACGGTGGCGACGTACTCGCGCACCAGGTCCACGAGGGCGGCGGAGCGCTCGGCCGCCGACAGGCCGAGCAGCCTCTCGTGCCATGCCGAGGAGGGGGCGTCGGAGGCACGGCGCGGGGTCGACCTGACCAGGGAGCGCAGCAGCGCGGGCGGGTCGGTCTGCCCCCGCAGGTCCAGGCGTACGGGAACGACGACCGGCTCTTCGAGCCGCACCGACGCGTCGAACAGGGCGAGGCCCTCGTCGGCGCTGATGGCGCGAAGGCCGCCGCGGCCCAGCCTGCCCATGTCGGTGTCGGTGAGCGTCCCCGTCATGGCGCTGGTGTCGGCCCACAGGCCCCACGCGAGCGAGTGCGCGGGCAGCCCCGCCGCGCGGCGGTGCCGGGCGAGCGCGTCCAGGAAGGCGTTGGCGGCCGCGTAGTTGGCCTGGCCCGGGGATCCGAAGACGCCCGCGGCCGAGGAGAACAGGACGAACAGGTCGAGGTCCCGCTCCCGGGTGAGCTCGTGCAGGTACCACGCGGCGTCCGCCTTGGGCCGCAGCACGGTGTCCAGGCGCTCGGCGGTCTGCGCGGTGACCATGCCGTCGTCGAGGACGCCCGCGGCGTGCACCACGCCGCGCAACTCGGGCAGGGACGCGACGAGTTCGGCCAGCGTGGACCGCTGCGAGACGTCGCAGGCGACGAGGCGCACCTCGGCGCCCGCCGCGCGCAGCTCCTCGGCGAGTTCGGTGGCTCCCGGCGCGTCGGCGCCGCGCCGGCCGGTGAGCACCAGGTCGCGGACGCCGTGGGCGGTGACCAGGTGGCGGGCCACGGCGGACCCGATGACGCCGGTGCCGCCGGTGACCAGGACGGTGCCCTGGCCGGCGTACGCGGTGGGAGCGTCGGCGTCGGTCGCGGCGCGCACCAGCCGCCGTACGAAGACGCCCGCGCCGCGCACGGCGATCTCGGTCTCCTGGTCGGCGAGCGCGGCGCGCACAACGGGCCAGGGGACATCGGCGACCCCGGTGCCGGGGGCCAGGTCCAGCAGGGCGAACCGCTCGGGGTGCTCGGAGCGCGCCGAGCGCACCAGGCCGTGCACCGCGGCCTGGACCGGGTCCACGTCCTCTCCGGGCCGCACTGCGACGGCGCCCCTGGTCAGGACGGTCAGCCGGGCCGGGGCCATGCCGTCGTGCGCGAGCCAGGCTTGGATGCGCGCCAGGGCGTGGCCCACTCGGGCCCGTACCCCTTCGAGGGTGTCGGTGGCGCCGTCTCCCGCGCAGTCCAGGAGTACGGTGTCGGCGGCCGTCAGCTCGTCGAGAGCGGTGTCCGGCCCCCAGACCCGCGGCGCCGCTTCCCCGGCGGCGTCCTGTGCCCCCGCCGTCCGGGGTTGCCAGGCCTCGGTGAACAGGGACTCCGCGACCAGGGCGCGCCTCGGGGCCACGGGGGTCGCCGAGACGGGCCGCAGCACGAGTTCGTCGATGCCGACGACGGGGGTGCCGGTGGCGTCGGCGATCCGTACGCGGACGGCGGCGGTGCCCACGGTCGTCAGACAGACGCGGACGGTGCGGGCGCCGCTCGCCCACAGCCGCACGCCGTTCCAGGCGAACGGCACCCGCGAGGTGTCCTCGGCGCCGTCGGCCGCGGCGCCGAGGCCGATGACGTGCAGGGCGGCGTCCAGCAGGGCCGGGTGGACGCCGAATCCCGCGACGTCGTCCGCCGCGGCCTCGGGCAGCTCCACGTCCGCGAAGAAGTCGGTGCCGCGCCGCCAGGCCCCGCGCAGTCCCTGGAAGGTGGGGCCGTAGGCGTAGCCCTGCTCGGCGAGGGCGGGGTAGAAGTCCTCGATCTCGACCCGGGCCGCATCGCGGGGCGGCCACACCTCGCCGGTGACCGCGCCGAAGTCGTCGGCGTTCGGGTTCTGGTCCAGGGGGGCGACCACGCCCTGGGCGTGCCGGACCCATGCGGTCTCCACGCCGCTCGTGCCGTCGTCGGACGGTTCGAGGCGCGAGTGCACGACGACGTGGCGGTGGCCCTCGTCGTCGGCGGGGCCCACGCCGACCTGGATCTGCAGGGCGTCCTCGGGGGTGAGGACGAGCGGGGTCTCCAGGGTGAGGTCGCGGATCCGGCCGCAGCCCACGTTCTGCCCGGCGCGCAGGGCGAGTTCGACGAATGCGGTGCCCGGCAGGAGCACGGCGCCCAGGATGGCGTGGTCGGCGAGCCAGGGGTGGGTGGTGAGCGAGAGGCGGCCGGTCAGCACGGAGCCGCCGGCGGCGCTGCCGTCGGCGATGCTGACTGCGGCTCCCAGCAGCGGGTGGTCGAGTCCGGCGAGTCCGGCGCCGCTCACGTCGCCCGCGCGGTGGGGCGAGACGCGGGGCCAGAAGCGCTGCCGTTCGAAGGGGTACGTGGGCAGGTCCTGGCCCGCGGGGACGGCGGGCAGCAGCGCGCGCCAGTCCACGGTGGCGCCACCGGCCCACAGGGCGCCGACCGCCCTCAGCAGGGAGGCGACCAGGGGCCGTTCGCGGTGGGCGACGGAGGTGACGGTGACCGAGTGGCCCGCGGAGAGGCTGTCCTCCAGCGGCCGGGAGAGCACGGTGTGCGGGCCGATCTCCAGGAAGGCGTCCACGCGCGGCTCGGCGGCGCGCACGGCGTCCTCGAAGCGGACGGCTTCGCGGGCGTGCCGCACCCAGTAGTCCGGTGAGGTGATGTCGTCCGCCGCGAGTTCACCGGTGACGGTGGAGACCATCGGGAGGGCCGGGCGGGAGAAGGTGAGGCGGGCGAGCACGGAGCGGAACTCGTCGAGCATCGGCTCCATGAGCGGCGAGTGGAAGGCGTGGCTGACCTGGAGCCTGCGGGAGCGCCGGCCCGCCAGCGTGGCGGCCTCGGCCACCTGGTCGACGGCGTCCGACGCACCGGACACGACCACGGCGGTGGGGCTGTTGACCGCGGCGATCGCCACCTGCCGCCGGTGCTGTTCGGGCAGGGCCCGCAGCCAGGCGTCGGCCTGTGCCCGGGTGGCGTCGAGGGCCAGCATGGCTCCGCCGTCCGGGAGTTGCTGCATGAGGTCGCCGCGGGCCACGGCCAGCGTGACCGCGTCCTGAAGGGAGAGCACTCCGGCCACGTGGGCGGCGGCGATCTCACCGATGGAGTGACCGAGGACGACGTCCGGGCGTACGCCCCACGCCTCCAGGGTGCGAAACAGCGCGACCTCGACGGCGAAGAGGGCGATCTGGGTGTAGCGGGTCCGATGGATCAGGTCCGCGTGGTCCGCGGGGCGGCCTGCGGAGCCGGCGAGCACCACGTCCGCGAGCGGCACGTCGAGCTGCGGGTCGGCGGCTTCGCAGACGGCGTCGAACGCCGCGGCGAAGGCGGGGAGTTGCTCGTACCACTGTCCCCCCATGCCCGCCCACTGGGCGCCCTGTCCCGCGAAGACGAAGGCGGTCCTGGCACCGGGCTGTGCGGTGCCACGGACGAGGTGGCGGCCCGCGGTGCCCTTGTCCGCGAGGGTGTCGAGGGCGGTGGTGAAGCCGGTGGCGTCCTCGGCGAGGACGACGGCACGGTACTCGAAGGCGGTACGCGTGGCGGCCAGCGCCAGAGCCGTCCCCGCCAGGTCCACGTCCCGCGCCACGGCATGCTCCCGCAACCGCGCCGCCTGCGACCGGAGCGCGGCGGGCGACTTGGCGGACAGCACCCACGGCAGCACGCCGACGGCCTCCCGCACGGTTGGGCCACCGTCCTGGGCCCCGGCCGGGGCCACATCCTCGGCCTCGGAGACCTCCCGCGGGGCCTCCTCCAGGATGACGTGGGCGTTCGTCCCACTGATCCCGAAGGACGACACACCCGCACGCCGCACACCCCGACCGGGCCACACGACCTTCTCCGTCGCCAACTCCACCGCACCCGAAGCCCAGTCCACATGACTGCTCGGCTCATCCACATGCAACGTCGGCGGCACCACCCCGTGCCGCATCGCCAACACCATCTTGATCACACCCGCCACACCCGCCGCGGCCTGGGTGTGCCCGATGTTCGACTTCACCGAACCCAGCAACAGCGGCTGGTTGCCGCCCCGCTCCTGCCCGTACGTCGCCAGCAACGCCTGCGCCTCGATCGGGTCACCCAAGGACGTACCCGTACCGTGCGCCTCCACCACGTCCACGTCGGACGCGGCGAGGCCCGCGTTGGCGAGCGCCTGCCGGATGACCCGCTGCTGCGAGGGACCGTTGGGCGCGGTCAGACCGTTCGACGCACCGTCCTGATTGACCGCGGTGCCGCGCACCACGGCAAGAACGCGGTGCCCGTTGCGGCGGGCGTCGGAAAGACGCTCCACCAGGAGCACCCCCGCGCCCTCGCCCCACGCGGTGCCGTCCGCGCCCTCGGCGAACGCCTTGCACCGGGCGTCCACGGCCAGGCCGCCCTGCTTGCCGAACTCCGCGAACACGCCCGGGGTCGACATCACGGTGACGCCGCCGACCAGGGCCAGCGGGCAGTCGCCGGAGCGCAGTGCGCGGGCCGCGAGGTGCAGCGCCACGAGGGAGGCCGAACAGGCGGTGTCGACCGTCACGGCAGGGCCCTCGAAGCCGAGGGTGTAGGAGATCCGGCCGGAGACGACGCTGGGGGCATTGCCGGTCAGGAGGTGGCCCAGGGACTCGTGTCCCGCCTGGTTGAGCATGCCGGGGTAGTCGGCGCCGTTGACGCCGATGAACACGCCGGCCTTGCTGCCGTGCAGGCCGGTGACGTCGATGCCCGCGCGTTCGAAGGTCTCCCAGGACGTCTCCAGGAGCAGCCGCTGCTGCGGGTCCATCTCCAGGGCTTCGCGCGGGGAGATGCCGAAGAAGGAGGCGTCGAACGCGGTGGCCGTGTCGAGGAAGCCGCCCTGCGGACGGGTCCCGCCCTCGAACTGCGGCCAGCCGCGGTCGTCGGGGAAGTCGCTCATGGCGTCGACACCGTCGTGCAGCAGGTCCCAGAACTCCTCGGGCGTACCGGCCCCGCCCGGGAAGCGGCAGCCCATGCCGATGATCGCGATGGGCTCGCGCTCGGCTTCCTCCAGGTCTCGGACTCGGCCCCTGGTGCGCTTCAGGTCCGCCGTGACCCGCTTCAGGTACTCGACGATCTGCTCTTTCTCAGCCATGTCCGAAACCCCTCGTTGTGCAGAACGTGCTGGTGGGCCGTGCGTGCAGCCGTACGTGCATCAGCTCAGCCCGATCTCGTCGTCGATGTAGCGCAGCAGCTCTTCCTCGCTGACCTCGCTCAGCTCGTCGGCCCCCGCGTCCTGGGCCCGGCCGCCGCCCGGAGCGGTGCCGGCCAGCGCCCTGGAGCGTTCCCGCCAGCGCAGCAGCAGGGTCTCCAGGCGGGCCGTCAGCTTGTTGACCTCGGCCTCGTCGCGCTCGTCGTCGAGCATGGCCTCAAGGCGTTCGACGCTCTCCCTGCCCCATTCCTCGGCCTCCGTCTCGGGCAGCAGGATCGTGAGCAGATGCCCGGTGAGCGCCTCGGGCGTCGGGTAGTCGAAGACGAGCGTGGTGGGCAGCCTCGTACCGGCCGTCCGGGCCAGGCGGTTGCGCAGTTCGACGGCGGTCAGCGAGTCGAAGCCGAGCTCCGAGAACGGCCGGGTGGCCGAGATCTGGTCGCCCGTGCCGTACTTGAGGACCGCGGCGATCTGGCCGCGCACCGTCTCCAGGAGGGCCTCCTGCCGCGCGGCCGCGGGCAGCGCGGAGAGGCGGCCGCGCAGCGCCTGCGCGTCGTCCGGTGCCGTGGCGCGGCGCGGTGCGGAGCGCACCAGGCCACGCAGCAGCGCGGGCGTGTCCTCGCCGCCGCGCAGCAGGGTGCGGTCCAGCTGGACCGGCGCGGAGTGCGGCAGGCCGCTTGCGAGCGCGCGGTCGAAGAGGGCGAGTCCTTCCTCCGTGCTGAGCGGCAGGACACCGCCGGCGTTCATCCGCCGCAGCCCGGCTTCGCCGAGGGTGGCGGTGAGTTCGCTGGTCTCCTCCCACAGACCCCACGACAGGGACTGGGCCGGAAGACCCTCAGCACGACGGCGCACCGCCAACGCGTCCAGGAACACATTGGCCGCCGCGTAGTTGGCCTGACCCGGCGAACCGAACACACCAGCCGCCGACGAGAACAACACGAACAGGCCCAACCCAAGACCCCGCGTCGCCTCATGCAGATACCACCCCGCATCCACCTTCGGCCGCAACACCGACGCCAACCGCTCCGCCGTCAACCCCGTCACCACACCGTCATCCACCGCACCCGCCGCATGCACCACACCACGCAGATCAGAAATACCCGCCACCAACTCCCCCACCGCAACACGATCAGCCACATCACAAGCCACCACCCGCACCGCAGCACCCAACCCCACCAACTCACCCACCAACTCCGCAACACCCGGAGCCCCTTCACCACGACGACTCACGAGCACCAGATCACGCACCCCATGCACAGCCACCAAATGCCGCGCCACAGCAGCACCCACCACACCCGTGCCACCCGTCACCAACACCGCACCACCACCCGACCACGACACACCACCACCCGAAACCACAGCAGCATCCGCACCCACCAAAACCAACCTCGGCACCCACACATCCCCACCCCGCAGAGCCACCTCCGGCTCCCCCGCAACAACAGCCGCAGCAACCACGGACACCGGAACACCGACCACGCCGGCATCCGCATCCACCAACACGAACCGATCAGGATGCTCGGACTGCACCGAACGCAAGAAGCCACGCACAGCGGCCTGCGTGAGGTCCACCGGGTCGGTGCCCGACACGGCGACGGCGCCACGGGTGACCACGGCGAGCCGTGCGTCGGCGAGCGCCTCGTCGGCGAGCCACTGCTGGGAGCGCGCGAGGGCGGTCGTCAGCGTCTCGCGGACCCGCTGCGGCAGGTGCTCGCCGTCGCTGTCCCGCTGCCCGGGGGCGTCGAGCGCGGTCGCGTCCAGAAGGACGAGCCGCACACCGTCGGCGACGGCGGCCTCGATCTCCTCCGCCGACCGCGTACCGTCCCACAGAATCGAACGCGGCGTCTGTGCGAGCGCGTCGAACGCACGGCGCTCCCAGCTCACTTCGTAGAGCGAACGCGCCGCGGTGGCACCTGCCGAGCGGAGCCGGGCCGCGGTGACCGGACGCAGCTCGACCCGGTCCGCGCCGAGCAGCGGGATGCCCTCGGCATCGGTGACGCGCACCCGCAGGGCGCCGTCGCCGGCCGGGGACAGCAGGACCCGTACGATCCGGGCGCCGTCGACCGCCTCCTGGCCGGTGGCGGTGTCGAGGCCACCGGCCCGCACCCGCACGCCCTGCCAGACGGCGGGCTGCAGGACTCCCGCGGTACCGGGGCCGCCCGCGTCGGCGAGACGCCAGGCCTGGCAGACGGACTCCAGGAGCGCGGCGCGCGGCGCGAGCCCCTCGACGGCCCGCTCGGGCAGCTCGACCTCGGCGTAGATGTCGTCGCCCGCGCGCCAGGCGCTCCGCAGCCCCTGGAGGGCCGGCCCGAACTGCTGCCCCGCGGCGAAGAGTTCGCCGTAGAGCCCGGCCGTGTCCGCCGGGGTGGCGTCGGCCGGCGGCCAGGTGCCCGCGAGCCGTGCGTACGCCGCGTCGGTCTCCTCGGCCCCGGGGTGCAGCTCGGCGGTGGCGTGCAGGGTCCACTCCGCGGTGGCGTCACCGTCGGGCTGCGCGTGGACGGTGAGGCGACGGTGCCCGAAGTCGTCGGGCTCCGCGGCCATCACCTGGACGCGGACGGCGCCGTCGGGAGCCTGGAGCAGCGGTTCGTGCTGCTCCAGGCGCGCGACGCCGGGCAGGCCGAGGCGGTCCGCCGCGTACAGCGCCCAGTCGAGCAGGGCGCTGCCGGGCAGTACGGGCGTGTCGAGCACGGTGTGCTCCGCGGGCGAGGCCGCGGCCGGGGTGGTGAGCCTGCCGGTGAACAGGATGCTGTCGGTCCCGGCGGGGACGACGGCCGCGGCGAGCACCGGGTGGCCGGTGGCCTCCTGACCGACACCGCCCGGGTCCCCGAAGTCGTTCGGCGCGTCGAGCCAGTAGCGCTCCCGCTGGAAGGCGTAGGTGGGCAGGTCGACGGCGTCGGCCCGCTCGCCCGGGGCCGGGGCGAGAGCGGTCCAGTCCACGCCGAGGCCCCTGGTCCACAGGACGGCGGCGTTGCGCAGCAGGGCGGTGCGCTCGTCCTCGTCGCGGCGCAGGGTGCCGGTGACGACGACCTCGCGCCCCCCGGCCCGCAGCGCGGAGTCCTCCAGGGCCGCGGTGGTGACCGGGTGCGGGCTGACCTCGACGAAGGTGTCGATGCCGCTTTCCATGAGGTCGGCGACGACCTGCGCGAAGCGCACCGGCTGACGGAGGTTGCGGTACCAGTACTCCGTGTCGGCCTCCCGGTCCCGGACGTCCTCACCGGTCACGGTGGAGCGCCAGGTCACCTGGGGCCGCGCCGAGGTGATGTCGCCGAGCTCCTTGAGGAGGCGGTCCTTGATGAGCTCGACCTGGGGGCCGTGCGAGGGGTAGTCCACGGGGATGCGGCGGGCGCGGATCCCGTCGGCCTCGCAGCCGTCCAGGAGCTGTCGCAGCGGTCCCTCGTCACCGGCGACGACGACCGCGCCGGGGCCGTTGACGGCGGCGATGACCACGCCGGTGGCGGCTTCGGCGGCGCCGTCGGGGTTCGTGTAGCGGTCGATGAGGGCCTGGGCCTCGTCGGCGGGCACGGTCAGTGAGGCCATGCCGCCGCGCCCGGCGAGCTCCTCGGCTATGACGCGGCTGCGCAGGGCCACGAGACGGGCGCCCTCGTCCAAGGTCAGGGCGCCGGCCACGCAGGCCGCGGCGATCTCTCCCTGGGAGTGGCCGACGACCACGGAGGGCGTGATGCCGGACTGCTGCCAGACCTTCGCGAGGGAGACCATGACGGCCCACAGGGCGGGCTGCACCACGTCGACGCACGCCAGGGCCTGCTGGTCGCCGAGGACGTCGAGCAGGTTCCAGTCCGTGTGCGGCGCGAGCGCGTCGGCGCATGCGCGCAGGGCCCCGGCGAACACCGGCGACGATTCCATCAGGCCGAGCGCCATGCCGGTCCACTGGGCGCCCTGGCCGGGGAAGACGAACGCGACCTTGGCGCCGGGGCGGACGGTCCCGGAGACGAACCCGGGGACATCGGCGTCCTGGCGGGCCAGGCCCGCGAGCCCTTCGGCGAAGCCCTCGGGGTCGGCGGCGAGGACGACCGCGCGCTCGTCGAAGGCGCTGCGGCCGCCGATGAGCGCGGCGGCCGTCGCCGCGGGCTCGGCCCCCGCGACCGCGAAGGCGCGCAGCCGCTCGGCCTGGCCGCGCAGCGCGGCGGGGGACTTGGCCGAGACGAGCCACGGCAGTACGGCGCCTTCGGCGGCGGCGAGCACGGGCTCGGGCCGCTCCGCACGCGGCTCCGCTTCCGCGGTCTCGGGGGCCTGTTCGAGGATGACGTGGGCGTTGGTTCCGCTGATCCCGAACGAGGAGACCGCCGCCCGTCGCGGCCGGCCCGTCTCGGGCCACGCGACGGCCTCGGTCACCAGCTCGACGGCGCCCGCCGTCCAGTCGATGTGCTCGCTGGGCCGCTCGACGTGCAGGGTCCGGGGCACGGTGCCGTGCCGCAGGGCGAGCACCATCTTCATGACGCCCGCGATACCGGCGGCGGCCTGGGTGTGACCGATGTTGGACTTCACCGAACCGAGCAGCAGCGGCCGGTTGCCGCCGCGCTCCTGCCCGTACGTCGCCAGCAACGCCTGCGCCTCGATCGGGTCGCCCAGGGACGTACCCGTACCGTGCGCCTCCACCACGTCCACGTCGGACGCGGCCAGGCCCGCGTTGGCGAGCGCCTGCCGGATGACCCGCTGCTGCGAGGGACCGTTGGGCGCGGTCAGACCGTTCGACGCGCCGTCCTGGTTGACGGCCGAGCCCTTGATGACGGCGAGGACGCGGTGGCCGTTGCGGCGGGCGTCCGAGAGACGCTCGACGAGGACCACGCCCGCGCCCTCGGCGACACCCATGCCGTCGGCCGCGTCGGAGAACGCCTTGCAGCGGCCGTCGTGGGCGAGGCCGCGCTGACGGGTGAACTCGGCGAAGATCGTCGGGGTCGACATCACGGTGACGCCGCCGGCGAGCGCCAGGTCGCACTCGGCGCGCTGCAGGGCGCTGACGGCCATGTCCAGCGCGACCAGGGACGAGGAGCAGGCCGTGTCCACGGTCACGGCGGGGCCCTCGAAGCCGAGGGTGTAGGAGACCCGGCCGGTGGCCACGCTGCCCGCGTTGCCGTTGCTGAGGAAGCCCGCGACGTCCTCGGGCACGGAGCGCAGACGTGCCGCGTACTCGTGGTACATCAGGCCGGAGAACACTCCGGTCCGGCTGCCGCGCAGCTCCGTCGGGTCGAGGCCCGCGCGTTCGATGGCCTCCCAGGACAGCTCCAGGAGCATCCGGTGCTGGGGGTCCATGGTCACGGCCTCGCGCGGGGAGATCCCGAAGAAGGAGGCGTCGAAGTCGGCGGCGTCGTGCAGGAATCCGCCCTGGTCCACCAGGGAGGTGCCGGGGCGTTCGCCGGTGGGGTCGAAGAACGAGTCGAGGGCCCAGTCGCGGTCGGTCGGGAAGCCGCTGATGCCCTCACCGCCGTCGACGAGCATCTGCCACAGCTCGTCGGGCGAGTCGACGTGGCCGGGAAAACGGCAGCTCATGCCGACGATCGCAATGGGCTCGTCGTCCGCCACGACCCGCGCCACCTCGCTGCGCTGCCGGGCGGCCGTGCCGGCCAGGAGACCGTGCAGATGGGTGCCGAGCGCGGCCGGTGTCGGGTAGTCGAACACCAGTGTCGCGGGCAGGCGGTTGCCGGTGAGTTCGCCCAGCCGGTTGCGCAGCTCCACAGCGGTCAGGGAGTCGAAGCCGAGGTCCTTGAAGCCGCGCTGGGCCGGGACCGCGTCCGCGCCGGAGTGACCCAGGACGGCGGCCACTTGGGCCCGGACGAGGTCGACGAGCATGCTCTCGCGCTCGCCCTCGGGCACGGCCTCGTACTGCGCACGCCAGCCACGGCCCCCGGGGGTGCCGGTGGCGCGGCGCGCGGGGGTGCGGACCAGGGCGCGCAACAGCGGGGGCACCTGCTGGCCTTCGGCGCGGGCGCGGGACAGGTCGAGGCGTACGGGAACCAGGTGCGGGGCGTCGAGGCCCAGCGACCGGTCGAAGAGCGCGAGACCTTCCTCGGTGCCGAGGGCCCGCATTCCGCCGCGGCCGAGCCGGGCCTTGTCGGATGCGTCGAGGGTGGCGGTGAGTTCGCTGGTCTCCTCCCACAGACCCCACGACAGGGACTGGGCCGGAAGACCCTCAGCACGACGGCGCACCGCCAACGCGTCCAGGAACACATTGGCCGCCGCGTAGTTGGCCTGACCCGGCGAACCGAACACACCAGCCGCCGACGAGAACAACACGAACAGGCCCAACCCAAGACCCCGCGTCGCCTCATGCAAATACCACCCCGCATCCACCTTCGGCCGCAACACCGACGCCAACCGCTCCGCCGTCAACCCCGTCACCACACCGTCATCCACCGCACCCGCCGCATGCACCACACCACGCAGATCAGAAATACCCGCCACCAACTCCCCCACCGCAACACGATCAGCCACATCACAAGCCACCACCCGCACCGCAGCACCCAACCCCACCAACTCACCCACCAACTCACCCACACCCGGAGCCCCTTCACCACGACGACTCACGAGCACCAGATCACGCACCCCATGCACAGCCACCAAATGCCGCGCCACAGCAGCACCCACCACACCCGTGCCACCCGTCACCAACACCGCACCACCACCCGACCACGACACACCACCACCCGAAACCACAGCAGCATCCGCACCCACCAAAACCAACCTCGGCACCCACACATCCCCACCCCGCAGAGCCACCTCCGGCTCCCCCGCAACAACAGCCGCAGCCACCACGCCAACCACACCCGCATCCGCATCCGCATCCACCAACACGAACCGATCAGGATGCTCGGACTGCACCGAACGCAAGAAGCCACGCACAGCGGCCTGCACCGGGTCGGGCAGTTCCTCGGGCGCGATGCCGACGGCGCCGCGGGTCAGCACGACGAGCCTGGCCCGGGTGGACGCCTCCTGGGCGAGCCACTCCTGGACGCGGGCCAGCACGACGCCGGTCATGGCGTGGGTCGCGGCCGGTACGTCGTCGCCGCCGCCGGGCACGTCCTGGGCGGCGCAGTCGAGGAGCACCAACTCAGGCTCTCCGGCCAGTACTTCGGCGAGCGGTGTGCCCGGGTGCCAGGAGACGGTGAGAGGTGCGACTGCGGTCGCGGTCGCGGGCTGCCAGGCGTCCCAGCGCGGGACGTACAGCGACCGGCCGGGGTCCGTCGCGCGCACGTCGGTGGCGGAGAGCGGGCGCAGCACGAGCTCGTCCACGGAGGCGACGGGCGTGCCCGCGGCGTCCGTGGCCAGCAGGCGTACGCCGTCGCCGCCGGCCGCGGTCAGCCGGACGCGCAGCGAGGTGGCGCCGTCGGTCCAGGTCTGGACGCCGGTCCAGGCGAACGGGAGGCGCACGGCGCCTTCGTCCCCGAACAGGCCGCCCAGGCCCATGGCGTGGAGGGCGGCGTCGAGGAGGGCGGGGTGGGCGAGGAAGTCGGCGGCGGCCGCCTCCTCGGGCAGGGCCACTTCGGCGAACACCTCGCCGCCGCGGCGCCAGACGGACTGCAGGCCCTGGAAGGCGGGGCCGTACTCGTAGCCGCGCTCGAACAGCGCGCCGTAGAAGTCGCCCCTCTCGACGGCGGTGGCGCCGGCGGGCGGCCAGGCGCCCTGGAGGTCGGCGAACTCGCCTGACTCCAAAGGCTCTTCGGCCGTGAGGGTGGCGGTGGCGTGCCGGATCCACTCGGCGGGCTCCTCCTGGTCGGCGGTGCCGGTCCGGGAGTGGATCGTGGCGGTCCGCGCGCCGGACTCGTCGGCCTCGGCGACCTGGACCTGGAGGGTGACGCCGGTGTCCGCGGTGAGGGTGAGGGGGCGCTCCAGGGTGAGCTCCCGCACGCGGCCGGAGCCGATCTCCCGGCCTGCGGCGAGGGCGAGTTCGAGGAAGGCGGTGCCGGGAAGGAGCACGGTCCCCAGGAGGACGTGGTCGGCCAGCCAGGGGTGCGTCGGCAGGGAGATCCTGCCGGTGAAGACGGCCGCGCCGGACTCGGCGGGGATCGTGGCCGCGGCGAGCAGCGGGTGGGCGACGGGGTCGAGCCCGATGCCCGCGGCGTCCCCGGTGTTGGCGGGGCCCTCGATCCAGAACCGGCGCCGCTGGAACGGGTACGTCGGCAGTTCGGCCGCGTCGTTCAGGCCGGCCGGGGTGGCGCTCGCGGCCGCTCCCGCCAGGAAGGCGTCCCAGGAGAGGGGGGCGCCGCGGGTCCACAGGGTGGCGGCGGCGCGGGTCAGGGCCGTGCTCTCGTCCTGGTCCCGGCGGAGCGTCCCCGAGACGACCACGTCGTCGTGGCCCGCCGCGGCCGCGAGGTCCTCGATGGCGGGGGCGATCACCGGGTGCGGGCTGATCTCGACGAAGGTGTCGATGCCGCGGTCGAGGAGGGCGTTGACCGTCTCGGCGAACCGCACGGGCTCGCGCAGGTTCCGGTACCAGTACCGCGCGTCGGCGCTGCCCCCGGCGAGCGGCCGCACGGTCACCGACGAGTACATCGCCACGGACCCGGCGCGGGGTTCGATGGGCGCGGCGACCTGGAGGAGCCGGTCGCGGATGCTCTCGACGTGCGGGGTGTGGGACGCGTAGTCGACCGGGATGGTGCGGGCACGGACACCGGCGGCCTCGGCGGCCTCGGAGACCTCGGCGAGCACCTCGGGGGCGCCGGCGACGACGGTCGCGCCGGGGCCGTTGACGGCGGCCACCCACACGCCGTCGCGGCCGTCGAGGAGTTCGGCGGCGCGCTCGGCGGAGGCGGCCAGGGAGACCATGCCGCCCTGCCCCGCGAGGTCCTCGGCGATGGTGCGGCTGCGCAGTGCGACCAGGCGCGCCCCGTCTTCGAGGGAGAGGATGCCGGCGGCGCAGGCGGCGGCGATCTCGCCCTGGGAGTGCCCCACCACGACATCGGGCGTGACGCCCGCGGCCTGCCAGAGCTTGGCGAGGGAGACCATGACGGCCCACAGGGCGGGCTGCACCACATCGACGCGCGCCAGGGCCTGTTCGTCGCCGAGGACGTCGAGCAGCTGCCAGTCCACGTGCGGCGCCAGCGCCTCGGCGCACGCGCGCAGGGCTTCGGCGAAGACCGGCGAGGACGCGAGGAGTCCGGTGGCCATGCCGGTCCACTGGGAGCCCTGGCCGGGGAAGACGAACGCGACCTTGGCGCCGGGGCGTGCGATGCCGTGCACCAGGCCGGGCGCGTCCGCCGTGCCGTCGGCGAGCGAGGCGAGGGCCGCGGGGCGCTCGTCGCCGAAGACGACGGCGCGGTGGGCGAAGGAGGCGCGGGTGCGGACGAGGGCGGCGGCCACGGCGTCGACGTCGGGGGTGCCCGCGTCGGCGAGGAAGGTGCGCAGCCTGTCGCCCTGGTCGTACAGCGCGGCGGTGTTCTTGGCGGACAGCGGCCAGGGAGCGGGGACGCCGGTGAGCACCGGGGTCGCCGCGTCGCCCGCGGACGGCTCCTCGGCCTCCGGTGCCGTGTCCTCGGGGGCCTGTTCGAGGATCACGTGGGCGTTGGTTCCGCTGATCCCGAACGAGGACACCGCCGCCCGTCGCGGCCGGCCCGTCTCGGGCCAGGCCACGGCCTCGGTCACCAGCTCGACGGCGCCCGCCGCCCAGTCGACGTGCGGGGTGGGTTCGTCCACGTTCAGGGTGGGCGGCACCACGCCGTGCCGCAGGGCGAGCACCATCTTCATGACGCCCGCGACACCGGCCGCCGACTGGGTGTGGCCGATGTTGGACTTCACCGAGCCGAGCAGCAGCGGGCGATCCTCCGGGCGGTCCTGGCCGTAGGTGGCGAGGAGCGCCTGGGCCTCGATCGGGTCGCCCAGGGTCGTGCCGGTGCCGTGCGCTTCCAGGACGTCGACGTCGGACGCGGCGAGCCCCGCGCTGGCGAGCGCCAAGCGGATGACGCGCTGCTGGGAGGGACCGTTGGGCGCGGTCAGGCCGTTCGACGCGCCGTCCTGGTTGACCGCGGAGCCGCGGATGACGGACAGGACGCGGTGGCCGTTGCGGCGGGCGTCCGAGAGCCGCTCGACGAGCAGTACGCCGACGCCCTCGCCCCAGGCGGTGCCGTCGGCCGCGGCGGCGAAGGCCTTGACGAGGCCGTCCTGGGAGAGCCCGCGCTGCTTGCTGAACTCGGTGAAGGCGTCCGGCGTCGCCATCACCATCACACCGCCCACCAGGGCCAACGAGCTCTCCTTGTTGCGCAGCGACTGCGCGGCGAGGTGCAGCGCGGTCAGCGAGGAGGAGCAGGCGGTGTCGACGGTGACGGCGGGGCCTTCGAACCCGTACGCGTAGGAGAGGCGGCCGGAGAGGATGCTGGAGGCGCTACCGGTGAGCAGGTAACCCTCGCTGTCCTGCGCGGTGGCCACGTTCGAGCCGTAGCCGGACAGGACGCCGCCGACGAAGACCCCCGCGCTCTCGCCGCGCAGTGTGCCCGGGTCGATCCCGGCCCGCTCGAACGCCTCCCAGGAGGCCTCCATGAGCACCCGCTGCTGCGGGTCCATCGCGAGGGCCTCGCGCGGGGATATCTCGAAGAACTCGGCGTCGAAGTCCGCGGCGCCGTCGATGAATCCGCCCTTGCGGATGTACGAGCTGCGCGGGCGCAGTCCCTCCGGGTCGTAGAGGGCCCCCAGGTCCCACCCGCGGTCCGCGGGGAAGTCCGCGATGCCCACACGCCCTTCGGCGACCAGCTCCCACAGGGCCTCGGGGGTCTGCACCCCACCGGGGAACCGGCAGCTCATGCCGATGATGGCGAGCGGCTCACGGGCGGCCTCCTCGACGGCGCGCAGCCGTGCGTAGGAGTCGCGCGCATCGGCAACCGCCTGCTTCAGGTACTCGCGGAGCTTCTGCTCGTTCGACATCCAGTCCTCTTCCGGTCCAACACGTTTCGTTCAGCGGGGGGGATTCACATGGCGGCGGGGCGGCCCCGCCTGCAGGTCAGTTGGACCAGGGCCTGTTGTCCATGAGCTCGAACAGTTCCGCGTCGCTCACGTCGGTCAGGCTGACCGGGTCGCTCACGGTCTCGCTCCCGGTCCACTTGGCGAGTACCGACCGCAGCCGCACGGTGAGGTTCGCGCGCCTCGGGTCGTCCTCGGTGACCTCGTCGAGCAGGGCCTCCAGGGCGGTGAGCCGGCTCGCGGCGAGCGCGGCCGGGTCGATCTCCGGGAGCAGTTGCTGCTTGAGGTGGGCCGCGACGGCCGCGGGCGTGGGGTGGTCGAACAGCACGGTGACCGAGAGCCGCAGACCGGTGAGGGCGTTGAGCCGGTTGCGCAGCTCGACGGTGGTGAGCGAGTCGAAGCCGAGGTTCTTGAAGGGCCGCTCGGCGTCCACGGTCTCGATGTCCTCGTGACCGAGGACCACCGAGGCCTGCCGGCGCACCTCCTCGGTGAGCAGCTCCTCGCACTCCTTCGGGGACAGCCGCGCCAGTCGCTCGGCGAACCCGCCGCCCGCCGCGGTGTCCGCGGCGGCGGACGCCGTCCGCTTGGCGGGGGCCTTGACCAGGCCGCGCAGCAGGGGTGCGACGTCGCCGGTGAACTTGGAGGGGTCCAGCTGTACGGGGACGGTGTGGGTGTGGTTGTCGCCGGTGGCGGCGTCGAAGAGGGCGAGGCCGTCGGCGGTGGACAGGGCGCGCACACCGGTACGTGCCATCCGGTCGAGGTCGGCCCGGCCGAGCTCGCCGGTGATCCCGCTGGCCTGCGCCCACAGCCCCCAGGACAGGGACTGTGCGGGCAGTCCGAGGCGGCGGCGGTGGTGCGCGAGGCCGTCCAGGAAGGCGTTGGCCGCGGCGTAGTTGGCCTGGCCGGGCGCGCCGAACACGCCGGAGGCGGAGGAGAACAGCGCGAACAGGGCGAGGTCCTTGCCGCGGGTGAGCTCGTGCAGGTGCCAGGCGGCGTCGGCCTTGGGGCGCAGCACCGTGTCGAACCGCTCGCGGTTCAGGGCGGTGATGACTCCGTCGTCGATGACGCCCGCGGCGTGCACCACGCCCCGCAGGTCGTCGATTCCGGCCAACAGGCTGACGAGGTCGGCGCGTACGGCGACGTCGCAGGCCACCACGCGGGCGGTGGCGCCGAGTTCGGCGAGCTCCGCGACGAGTTCGGCGGCGCCGGGCGCCTGGGGGCCGCGGCGGCTGGTGAGCACCAGGTCCGTGACGCCGTACCGCTCGGCCAGGTGGCGGGCCACGGAGGCGCCGATGGAGCCGGTGCCGCCGGTGATCAGGACGGTGCCGTCCAGGGTCGCCGTGGGAATGGTGAGGGCGACCTTGCCGACGTGCTTGGCCTGGCTGAGGTAGCGGAAGGCCTCGGGCGCCCGGCGGGCGTCCCAGGTGGTCACCGGCAGCGGGGTGAGCACGCCCTCCTCGAAGAGCTGGCCGAGGTGGGTGAGCATCTCGCCGATGCGCTGCGCGCCCGCCTCGCCGAGGTCGAAGGAGCGGTAGAAGGTGCCGGGCCAGGAGGCGCCCACGGCCTCCGGCTCACGGATGTCGGTCTTGCCCATCTCGATGAACCGGCCCTCGGGGACCAGGAGGTCGAGCGAGGCGTCGGTGAACTCCCGTGCCAGGCAGTTGAGGACGACGTCGACACCCCGGCCGCCGCTCGCGGCGCGGAAGGTCTCGGCGAAGTCCAGGGTGCGCGAGGAGGCGAGGCGTTCGGCGGGGATGCCGGAGGCCCGCACGGTCGGCCACTTGGGTTCGCTGGCGGTGGCGTACACCTCGATGCCCCAGTGGCGTGCGAGCTGGACGGCGGCCATGCCGACACCGCCGGCCGCGGCATGGACGAGCAGCGACTCGCCCTCCTTGATGCGGGCGAGGTCCTGCAGCGCGTAGTAGGCGGTGAGGAACACGGTGGGCACGGCGGCGGCCTGGGCGAAGGACCAGCCGGTGGGGATCGGCGCGATGGTGCGGGCGTCGGTGACGGCCAGCGGGCCCGCGTACGCGCCCGACAGCAGGCCCATGACGCGGTCGCCGACCCGGACGCCGGTGACGCCGGGGCCGACCTCGGCGACGAAGCCCGCGCCCTCGGAGCCGAAGGCCATCTCGGTGAAGGACTTGGCGACGTCGACGACGCCGAGGGCGAGCAGGACGTCGCGGAAGTTGACGCCGGTCGCCCGGACCTCGACGCGGACCTGGCCGTCGGCCAGCGGCGCCTCGGCCTGGGGGCAGGACACGAGCCGCAGTCCTTCGAGGGTGCCGCTGCCGTCCACGTCGAGGCTCCAGGCGCCGTCGGCGGGCGGGGTGAGGGTGTCGGCGGGCACCACGCGGGCGAGCCGGGGCACCAGCGGGGCGCCCGCGCGCACCACGCTCTCCGTCTCCCCCGCCGCCACGGCGGCGGCGACGGCGGCGGGCAGGGCGGCGGCCGAGCGGGCGTCGCCGTCCAGGTCGATCTGGACGATCCTGCCGGGGTTCTCGGAGCAGGCCGAGCGGACCAGGCCGCGGACCGCGGACTGCACCGGGTCGATGCTGTCGCCGGGCACGGCGGCGGCTCCGCCGCGGGTGACGACCGCGAGGGTGGCGTCCGCGGTCTCCTCGGCGGCGAGCCAGGCCCGCAGCGCGTCGAGGACATCGCCGGTCACCTCGCGGGTGGCGGCCAGGGTGTCGTCGCCGCCCGCGGGCGCGGGCAGCAGTACCACGCCGGGCAGTTCCCCGCCGGTGCGTACGGTCTCCTGGAGCGCGGCGAGGTCGGCGAAGCGGACGGCTGCCTCGGCGCCGGGGGCGAGGTCGCCCGCGCTCCCGAGCACGGCCGGGCTCTGCGCGGACTGTACGGGGGCCTCGGGCAACGCGACCCAGTCGAGGCGGAACAGGCCGTCCACGCGCGGTCGTTCGCGGAGGTCGGCGCCGCCCACGGGCCGCGAGGTGAGCTCGTCGACCGTGAGCACCGGCAGACCCGCGGAGTCGGTCATGGTCAGGGACAGGGAGCCGGCGGCGTTCGGGGTGAGCCGGACGCGGGCCGCGGTGGCTCCGGTGGCGTGCAGGCGTACCCCGCCGAAGGAGAACGGGAGCCTCGGCTCGATGCCGCTCTCCTGGTCGAGGGCGGTGGCGATCTGGCTGTGCAGGGCCGCGTCGACCAGCGCCGGGTGCACGCCGAAGCGGGCCGCGTCCGCGCCGCCGCGCTCGTCCAGGGCGACCTCGGCGAAGAGTTCGTCGCCGCGCCGCCACAGGGCGCGCAGCCCCTGGAAGACGGGGCCGTAAGCGTAGCCCCACTCGGTCAGCCGCTCGTACAGGCCCTCGACCGGAACGGGCGTGGCGTCGGCCGGCGGCCAGGCGGACTCCTCGGCCACGGGCGCGGCGGCGGGCTCCGCGGTCAGGGTGCCGCTGGCATGTCCCGTCCACTCCTGCGCGCCGCCGTCGGCGCCGGCGGGGCGGGAGAAGACCCGCACCTGACGGGTGCCGTCCGGGTCGGCCTCGCCGACGGTGACCTGGACGTCGACGCCGGGTCCTTCGGCGGCCAGGGCCAGCGGGCTCTCCAGGATGAGTTCGGCGACCTGGTCGCAGCTCGCGTACTCGCCCGCACGCAGGGCGAGTTCGACCAGAGCGGTACCGGGTACGAGGACCCGGCCGAGGACCTGGTGGTCGGCGAGCCAGGGATGGGTGCGGGTGGAGATCCTGCCGGTGAGTACGTAGCGGTCGCCGTCGGCGGCCTCGACGCCCGCGGACAGCAGCGGGTGCCCCACGAGGGAGAGCCCGGCGCCGGAGACGTCGGCCGCGCCGCCGGTACCCCCGGAGAGCCAGTAGCGGCGGCGCTGGAAGGCGTAGGTGGGCAGGTCGACAGCGCCGGTGGCGGCGGTGGGGTCGGTGGCGTACACCGCGTCCCAGTCGACGTGGACGCCGCCGGTCCACAGCTGGGCCAGGGAGGTCAGGAGCCTGCGGGTGCCGCCGTCGTTCCTGCGCAGGGTGCCGGTGACGGTGGCGGCGCGGGAGCCCGCCGGCTGGTTCGCGACCGTGTCCTGGACCGCGGTCAGCAGGACCGGGTGCGGGCTGACCTCCACGAAGGCGGTGTTGCCCTCGTCCAGGAGCAGCTGGATGGTCTCGTGGAAGCGGACGGGCTCGCGCAGGTTGCGGTACCAGTACTCGGCGTCGAGGCTCTCGCCGGGCACGGGCCCGGCGGTGACGGTCGAGTACATCGGGGTGTCCCCGGCGCGCGGGGTGACCGGCGCGGCGAGGTCGAGGAGCTGCTCGCGCACCCGTTCGGTGTGCGGGGTGTGGGACGCGTACTCGATGCCGACCTTCCGCGGCCGCATCCCGGCGGCCTCGGCCTCGGCGTTCACCTCGGCGAGCGCGTCGAGGTCGCCGGCCACGACGGTGGACTCGGGGCCGTTGGTCGAGGCGATCCACACTCCGGCCCGGCCCCCGATGAGCGCGGCGGCCTGCTCGGGCGTCGCGGAGAGCGCGTACATGGCGCCCTTGCCCGACAGGTGCTCGTTGAACACCCGGCTGCGCAGGGCCACGAGGCGGGCGCCGTCCGCCAGCGAGAGCGCACCGGCCGCGCAGGCGGCGGCGATCTCGCCCTGCGAGTGGCCGACGACGGCGGCGGGCACGACGCCCAGGGAGCGCCACAGCCGCGCGAGGGAGACCATGACGGACCACAGCACGGGCTGGACGATGTCGTCGCGCTCCAGCTTCTCGCCGCTGCGGAGCAGTTCGAGCGGGTCCCAGTCGAGGTGCTGGGTCAGCGCGTCGGCGCACTCGCGCATGGCCTCGGCGAAGACCGGGGACGCGGCCATGAGGTCGATGGCCATCCCCGCCCACTGCGAACCCTGGCCGGGGAAGACGAACACCACCTTCGCGTCGGACGAGGCGGCCTCGCCCGTCGTGACGTGCGCGGAGGACTCCTGCCCGGCGACGGTGTCGAGGCCGGAGAGCAGCCCGTCCCGGTCCCCGGAGAGGATGACGGCACGGTGGCGCAGCGCGGTGCGGTGCAGAGCGAGCGCGCGGCCGGTGGCGAGGACGTCCGCGGCCGGGTCGGCGGCGAACTGCCGCAGCCGGGAGGCCTGTTCGCGCAGTGCGGCGGGGGTGTGGCCCGAGACGACCCACGGCACGGTGGCGCCGATCGCGGCGAGCGGCACGGGTGCGGGGGTCTCGGGACCCGCCTCGACCACCTCGTCCTCGAACTGCTCCAGGATCACGTGGGCGTTGGTGCCGCTCACGCCGAAGGCGGAGATGCCCGCGCGGCGCGGGCGCCCGGTGCTCGGCCAGTCGGTGACCTCGGTGACGAGCCGTACGTCGCCCGCCTTCCAGTCGACGTGCGGGGTGGGCTCGTCCACGTTCAGGGTGGGCGGCACGAGGCCGTGCTGGAGGGCGAGCACGGTCTTGATGACGCTGGCCACGCCCGCGGCGGCCGCCGTGTGGCCGATGTTGGACTTCACGGAACCCAGCAGCAGCGGGCGGCCTTCGGGGCGGTCCTGGCCGTAGGTGGCGAGCAGGGCCTGGGCCTCGATGGGGTCGCCGAGCGTGGTACCGGTGCCGTGCGCCTCGACGACGTCGACCTCGGCGGCCGCCAGGCGGGCGTTGCCGAGCGCCTGGCGGATGACGCGCTGCTGCGCGGGACCGTTGGGCGCGGTCAAACCGTTGGACGCACCGTCCTGGTTGACGGCGGATCCGCGCAGCACGGCCAGGACGCGGTGGCCGTTGCGGCGGGCGTCCGAGAGCCGCTCGACGAGCAGTACGCCGACGCCCTCGCCCCAGGCGGTGCCGTCGGCCGCGGCCGCGAAGGCCTTGACGCGGCCGTCGGAGGCGAGGCCCTGCTGCTTGGTGAACTCGGTGAACATGCTGGGCGTCGACATGATCGTCACGCCGCCCGCGAGGGCCATCGTGCACTCGCCCTTGCGCAGTGCGTGCGCGGCCAGGTGCAGCGCGACCAGAGAGGACGAGCAGGCGGTGTCGATGGTGAGCGCCGGGCCCTCGAAGCCGAAGGTGTAGGCGATGCGGCCGGAGGCGACGCTCGCGGCGTTGCCGATCCCCATGAAACCGGCCAGCTCGGGCTGGTTGTTGCCGAGCATCAAGGTGGCGTAGTCCTGGCCGTTGGTGCCGACGAACACACCGGTCCTGCTGCCGCGCAGTGCCCTGGAGTCGAGACCGGCCCGCTCGATGGCCTCCCAGGAGGTCTCCAGGAGGAGCCGCTGCTGCGGATCCATGGCCAGGGCCTCGCGCGGCGAGATCCCGAAGAAGTCCGCGTCGAAGTCGGGGGCGTCGTGCAGGAACGCGGCGGCGCGGGTGGCCGATCCCGCCTCCTGACCGGGGGCGCCCTCGAAGAGGGCGTCCAGGTCCCAGCCACGGTCCGTGGGGAACTCGCTGACGCCGTCGGCTCCTTGGAGCACGAGCTTCCACAGCTCCTCGGGGGAGCCGACGCCGCCGGGGAACCGGCAGCCCATCCCCACGATCGCGATGGGCTCCCGCTCGGCGTCCTCGACCTCGCGCAGCCGGCCGCGGACCTTGTGCAGGTCGGCGCTGACCCGCTTGAGGTAGTCGAGAGTCTTGTCCTCATCCATGGTGGATCCCATTCGTGTGTCGCGCCGGATCGGTCCTTGCCGCTCGCCACTGGTGCGCGCGGTGCTGCCGGGGTGCGCCGGCTCGTTCGTGCTCAGGGGCCCGCCGTCGTGCGCCGACCCGTTGGTGCTTCCCGGACTGCTGTGGTTCACAGGCCGAGCTCGTTCTCGATGAAGTCGAAGACCTCGTCGCGCGACGCCGACCGCAGGTGCTCGGCCGCCGCCTCGCGGGGCGCGTCCGAGGACCAGCGCTCCGCCAGGGCCGTCAGCCTGGCCAGGACGTCCGGCGAGGGGGCGGCCTGGGCCGCGACCGCGGCGAGCCTTCCCTCGAGACGGTCGATCTCGGCCAGCACGGACTTCTCCGACAGTTCGCCCTCACCCAGTTGGGAGCTCAGGTGCTCCGCGAGTTCGGCCGGGGTGGGGTAGTCGAAGATCGAGGTGGCCGACACGGCGAGCCCGGTGGCCCCGGCCAGCCGGTTGCGGAACTCGACCGCCGCGAGCGAGTCGAAGCCCACGTCGCGGAACGGCTTGTCCGCCTCGATCGCCGCGATCCCCGTGTGTCCGAGCACGACCGCCGCGTGGGTGCGCACCAGCTCGGTCAGCGCCTGCTGCCGCTCGGCGCCGGAGAGCCCGGAGAGGCGTCGTACGAGCTCGGACGCGTCGTCCTCGGCGGGCGCGGCGGGTGCCTGCGCCCGCAGGGCCTCGGGGATGTCGGACAGCAGGGCGCTGGGCCTCGTCGAGGTGTACGACAGGGCGAACTTCTCCCACTCGACGTCGGCCACCGTCAGGCAGGTCACCCGCTGGTCGACCGCGTGCCGGAGCAGGACCAGCGCGGTGTCGGGCGCGAGCGCCCGCACGCCGCGTCGGCGCAGTTGCGCCTCGGCGTCGCCCTGTGCCGCCATGCCGCCCTCGCTCCACGGCCCCCACGCCACCGAGGTGGCGACGGCGCCGCGCGCCCTGCGCCGTTCGGCGAGCGCGTCGAGGTAGGCGTTGGCGGCTCCGTAGGCGCCCTGTCCCGCGCCGCCCCAGATGCCTGCGGTGGAGGAGAACAGCACGAACGCGTCCAGCTCGGTGTCGGCGAAGGCCTCGTCGAGGTGGCGTGCGCCGTCGATCTTGCCCGAGCTGATGGCCCTCACCTCGTGCGCCGGTGTCCCGTCGATGCGGCTGGACTGGGAGACGCCCGCGGTGTGCAGCACCGACGTGACGCGCACCCCGTCGGCCGCGAGCTCGCCGAGCAGTGCGTCCAGCGCGCCCCGGTCGGCGACGTCGCAGGCGGCGATGGTCACCGTGGCTCCCAGGCCGATCAGTTCGGCTTCCAGGGCCGCTGCCCCGGGGGCCTGGCGGCCCCTGCGGCTGGTCAGCACCAGGTGCTCCACTCCCGAGCGCGCCAGCCAACGGGCCACGTGGGCGCCGAGGGCGCCGGTGCCGCCGGTGACCAGGGCCGTGCCGCGCGGGGTCCAGCCCGCGCTGTCCACCGTGACCGCGAGGGGGGCGCGCCGCAGGCGCCGGGCGAGGATTCCGCCGACGCGCAGCGCCACCTGGTCCTCGCCGGTGGTCCCGGCCAGGACGGCGCCCAGCCGTGCGGTGTCCCGTACCCCGAACTCCTCGGGCAGGTCGATGAGACCGCCCCAGCGCTCCGGGTGCTCCAGCGCGGCCACGCGGCCGAGGCCCCACACCTGCGCCTGGCCCGGCCTGGTCGCCTCGGCGGCGACGGCGACGGCGCCCTGGGTGACGCACCACAGGGGCGCCGGCACGTCCGCCTCGCCCAGGGCGCGCACCAGGGCGTGGGTGGCGGCCAGCAGCCAGGCGTCGTCCTGGTCGTCCGCCAGCGCGAGGAGGGACAGCACTCCGCGCACGGGTGTGTCCGCGACCACGGCACGGAGCCGCTCGGCGAGGTCGTCGGGGTCCGTGGCGCCCGCCAGGTCGGCGGAGACGTCCAGGGTCACGACATCGAGGCCCTGTCGCTCCAACGTGGCCACACACTCCGCGGCCGCCGTGCCACCGGCGGTGATCTTCAGCCAGGTGCCGGTCGGTTGTGCGGCCGGTTCGGCGAGGGAGCGCCAGTTCACGTCGTAGCAGAGCGCGCCGAGGTCCGAACGCTCCTTGGACCTGCGGCGCCAGCCGGCGAGGACCGGCAGGATCTCCCGCAGCGGCGCCTGCCGCTCCCCCTCGTCCACACCGAGGGTGCGGGCCAGGACCTCGATGTCCTCGCCCTCCACCGCGGACCAGAAGGCCTGGTCGACCTCGGAGGTGTGCTCCTCGCCGGTGGCGGCGGGGGCGTCCAGCCAGTAGCGCTGTCGGTTGAAGGCGTACGTCGGCAACGCGACCCGACGCCCGGGACGCAGCTCCGGCCACGACACCGCAGCACCGCGGGTGTGCAGCCGGGCCAGGCCCTGCACGAACGACGCCAGCTCGCCCTGCCCGACCCGCACCGAGGGAATCGCGACGACACCCTCACCACGCCC